>JBAVOA010000599.1:0-2271 GCA_049691635.1 Aestuariivirga sp.
GGAATGGCGCGACAGAAGTTCCAGCATGTGGTCGAGAAAGCCCACGCCCGACTTCACGTCGAAGGCGCCCGTGCCGTCCAAATTCAGGGAAACGGATATCTGGGTTTCGCTGGTTTTGCGTTCAATACTTGCTTTGCGCATCGTCCGTTTCCATCTATGACGGGGGCGTCTTAGCAGATGCAGCAATATATGACTATATGGCCGTCATGGTGGCCGTCCCGGGACCGCAAAGGTAGTTAAAATATGAGCCAAATCGAACAATGGCACGGAACCACCATTTTAACCGTGCGCAAGAACGGCAAGGTGGTGATCGCCGGTGACGGCCAGGTGAGCCTTGGCCAGACCATTATCAAGGCCAATGCCCGCAAGGTCCGCCCGCTGGGCACGGGGCTGGTGATCGCCGGGTTTGCCGGGGCCACCGCTGATGCCATGACGCTGTTTGAAAGGCTTGAGGGAAAGCTTGAGCAATATCCACTGCAGCTCACCAGGGCCTGCGTGGACATGGCCAAGGACTGGCGCACCGACCGTTACCTGCGAAGGCTTGAGGCGATGATGATCGTGGCTGACGTGAATGTCACGCTAGTGCTGACCGGCACGGGCGATGTTCTGGAACCGGAACGCGGCGTCACGGCCATCGGATCAGGTGGAAATTTCGCCCTTGCCGCGGCGCGGGCGCTGATCGACACGGACATGGAGGCCGAAGCCATCGCCCGCAAGGCCATGGCCGTCGCCGCCGAAATCTGTGTTTACACCAATGGCAATGTTACCCTTGAAAGCCTGTGATGACCGATTTTTCCCCCCGTGAAATTGTTTCCGAACTGGACCGCTACATTGTCGGCCAGAATGATGCCAAGCGGGCGGTTGCCGTGGCGCTGCGCAACCGCTGGCGGCGCAAGCAGCTCACCGGCGTGATGCGCGAGGAAGTGAGCCCGAAGAATATCCTGATGATCGGCCCTACGGGTGTCGGCAAGACCGAAATCGCCCGGCGTCTGGCCAAGCTGGCCAATGCGCCGTTCCTGAAGGTCGAGGCCACGAAGTTCACCGAGGTGGGCTATGTGGGCCGCGACGTGGACCAGATCATCCGCGATCTCGTTGAAGCAGGCATCGGCATGGTGAAGGTGGCGCGGCGCAAGGATGTGGAAGCGCAGGCCCATCTCAATGCGGAGAGCCGCGTACTGGAAGCGCTTGTTGGCGCCAATGCTTCGGAAATAACCAAGGATAATTTTCGCAAGAAGCTGCGCAACAATTCTCTCGACGACAAGGAAATTGAAATCCAGGTGGCCGATACCGGCGGCGGCGCTGCGTTTGATATTCCAGGAATGCCCGGATCGTCGGGCAGCGTGATCAATATTTCCGACATCATGGGCAAGGCCTTTGGCGGCCGCACCAAGACCCGGCGCATGACGGTGAAGACCAGTTATGAAGTATTGATCGCCGAGGAATGCGACAAGCTGCTGGACCAGGACCAGATCAACCAGGAAGCCATCGATCTCGTCGAAAACAATGGCATCGTGTTTCTTGACGAGATCGACAAGATCTGTGCCCGCGCCGAACGGCAGGGCGGCGACGTGAGCCGCGAAGGGGTGCAGCGCGACCTGCTGCCGCTCATCGAAGGCACCACGGTTTCAACCAAATATGGCCCGGTGAAAACCGACCATGTGCTGTTCATCGCTTCGGGCGCGTTTCACATTGCCAAGCCTTCCGATCTTTTGCCGGAATTGCAGGGCCGTTTGCCCATCCGGGTGGAATTGAAGGCGCTGGGACGGGAAGATTTCCGCCGCATCCTCACCGAACCCGAATGCAGCTTGATCAAGCAATACAAGGCGTTGCTGGGAACCGAGGGAATTGACCTTAACTTCACCGAGGAAAGCATTGTGGCCATTGCCAATATCGCCGCCGAGATCAACGCCTCCATCGAGAACATCGGGGCGCGGCGCCTGCATACGGTGCTGGAGCGGGTGCTCGATGACATCAGCTACACGGCTACGGACCGTTCCGGCGAAGCGGTAACGATTGACGAGGCCTATGTGCAAAAACATGTGGGCGACCTGGCGAAGAACGCGGATTTGAGCAAGTTTATTTTGTGACTTCTCCCTCTCCCCGCTTCAGCGGGGAGAGGGTCGGGGCCCATCCGGCGTAGCGCAGCGAAGACGGATGGGAGGGTGAGGGGCCTCTGTCACAGGCTGAGATGAATCCTTTCTAACTGCGAAAGCAACACCGTTAGCAGTGTGCAAACCGTTTCTTTTTGATTGTCCATTGACTATGCTGGTG
>JBAVOA010000600.1:0-7115 GCA_049691635.1 Aestuariivirga sp.
GGCTGGCCTTCCTGAACTGCGCCTGCCTGTTCAATCACCTGCCACACATGGCCATGGAGATGCAACGGCTGATCAAAATACGTGGCGTTAGCGATTGCGAGGATAATGGTCTCGCCTTTCACAAATTTGCCCATGACCTCGCCGCCTGGCCCCGCCACCCCGTTGATGGCCCAGGCCATGCCACGCTCAAGCAGCGCCCGCATGTCCAATTGCTCATTCTTGAACAGGGCTGATTTCAGCCCGCCCCGGGCGCCCCCTGCAATGACCACCGGAAACGTTTTTGCCTTTGCCATATCCGGCGTGATGGAAATGGGGTTGATCGGCAGGGCAAAATTGTCCGGCAGCGTGTCATCGCCAACCCCACCAGCCCGCTCTAGATAACACACCTCAATAACCTCACCCGCGACATCAAGGGCCACCGCCACATCCGCTGCTCCGGCGTCCGGTACAACATCCACCCGCTGCCCCGGCTGCAACATAAGCGCCATTGCTCCTCCATGGAGCGGCGCAATGGGTTGGCCATCCAGCGCCACAACCAGCGGGTCCGCTCCTTTGAACTGCAATCCCATGACCCGGCTGTTGGCCGCATTGAGAATGCGCAGGCGGCTGGCCTTGGCGGCAGGCAGTTTGATGCGGGGCCGGTAGGCACCATTCACCGTAAACCAGTTGCCAAGCCTTCCCTCGCCGACCGCAGCCTGCAGATCGCCAAAACTCTCCTCGATTTTCCCATCGTCACCGATCTTCCAGTCATCGATGATGAGCGGAACATCCACAAGGCCGGCAATGGGTTTCCGTTCCTCCACAATCAACATGCCGTAAAGGCCCATATCCCGTTGCCGCGACGCATCGGTGAGCGGTCCAAACCAGAACGTGCCCGCATCGGGAGGGGTGAAAATGCAATCAGCCGCATTCGCCTCGCCCGGCTGGACATTCAGCGTCATCATCTCGGAAGGACCGCGAACCCCAAACCAGTGAAACCAGATTTCCCGGTCAAGCTGATTGACGATGCGGACTTTGAGTTCGCTGCCCTGTTTGGCGCGGAGCACAGTTATTTTCGCGTCAGCAGAAAAGCTCCAAACTGGGGTCTTGATATAAGTGCTTTCAAGAAGTTCAGCGTCTTGCCTCTGTGCGCGCAGAATTTGAAAGCCATCCGCACTTTCCGCGGCAAGGACCAAGCGCGGGCAAGCAACGGCCAGACTGAACACCCCAACAAAACCCCGCCGCGAAAGTTGCATCCCTGATCCCATAGAATCGATCGAAGGTTAAGGAGACTATGTGGCAATTAGTAGGTATTGGCCCGGACATTGCGTCTCTCACCAAGCCATGATAATAGCCGATTAAATTACTCAGTTATTAAAATGAGCCTACGCATATGTTATTGAACATTGCCGACGTATTGGATGCCGCTTCAATTGCAGCCATCCACTTTGAGATTGAAAAGGGCGGCATTGTCTTTACCGACGGCAATGCCACCGCCGGCTGGCAGGCCAAGGCCGTGAAGAAAAACGAGCAGGCCGCAGGCCCTGCCCTCCAAAGCATCATCGAGAAAACCTCCGCCGCCATTCTGGCCCACCCCCTCTTCCGCGCCGCAGCCAACCCGAAGCAACTCGTGAAGGTCATGCTCTCCCGCTACAAGCCCGGCATGGCTTACGGCACCCATGTGGACAATGCCCTGATGGGTGGCATCAGGACCGACCTGTCCTTCACCCTGTTCCTGAAAAATCCCGAATCCTATAAGGGTGGTGCCTTGGTTATTGAGGGCAACGACGGTGACACTGAAATCAAGCTGCAAGCCGGAAGCCTCGTGCTCTACCCAACCACAGCACTGCATCATGTGTCTGAAGTGACATCAGGCGAACGGCTGGCCATCGTCGGCTGGGTCCGCAGCTACATCCGCAGCCACGAAAACCGCGAAACCCTGTTCGACCTGGAAAACGCCATCTCAAGCCTCAGGCTCGCCAACGCCGACCGCGCCATCCTCGACCGCCTGCTGAAAGTGAAAGCCAACCTGATGCGCGGCTGGGTGGAAGATTAGTCCTTCACGTCGTATGTATTCTCAGGCAACGGGAAAGAACGCGACCGCACTTCGTCGGCATAGGAACTGATCGCCTTCTCGATGGCCTTGCCGACCTCGCCGAATTCCTTGACGAATTTGGGCACCCGCGGTGACAGACCCAGCATGTCTTCCATCACCAGGATTTGCCCGTCACAGGCTGCTGACGCGCCAATACCGATAGTGGGGATGGCCAGCGCCTTGGTGATCTTTGCCGCCAGCGGTTCAACGATAGCCTCAAGCACCACGGCGAAGGCTCCGGCGTCGGCCACCGCCTTCGCGTCCGCTTCGATGGTGGCCCACTTGTCCCGCGTGCACCCCTGGGTTTTGAAACCGCCAAACACATTAATGAACTGCGGCGTCAAGCCGATATGCGCCATCACCGGAATGCCGCGTTGCGTCAGGAAATGAATGGTGTCGGCCATGCGCTTGCCGCCTTCGATCTTGATCGCCCCGCATTCCGTTTCCTTCATCACCCGCGCCGCATTGTGAAACGCCTGCGCATGGCTTTCCTCATAGGAGCCAAAGGGCATGTCTACCACCACCAGCGCCCGCTTGGCGCCGCGCATCACGGCGCGGCCATGCAGGATCATCAGATCAAGCGGCACCGGCAGGGTGGATTCAAACCCGTGCATCACCATGCCGAGCGAATCCCCCACCAGAATGAAGTCCACATACTTGTCGGCAATGGCGGCCGTATGTGCGTGATAGGAAGTGAGCGCCACAATCGGCTGGCCGCCCTTGCGGTCGGAAATTTCCGGCGCTGTCAAACGCTTCGAGGTGTTCTGAACAGACATGGCTTAACCTGCTTTCGAAAGTGCAAAAATCGGGACACCGATGAGAACCGGGTGGAGCTGCGTCATGATCCCATAGAGAGCAGCCCCAAAAATCAGCGATAGACCGTCATGGCCCATACGAACGTCCGCGCTGGGACGGATGCCATTGGCCATCGCCACGGCCACATAGGCCGCATTGAACAAAAAGAACCCGCCAAACAGGATCAGGCTTGCCAGATCGCCATTGGCGAAAAGATGTCCCACCGCCCAGAATGCCACCGCAAACCCCATGGGAAAGCGCAGGCGCTGGCGCAATTGTCCGCGGAACAGAAAGACCCCGAGACAGAGGAAACCAATGAAGGTGAGGCCATAATTGGCATACCATCCCCAGGACGGAGGCTCATAGACGAGGATAAAGCCCGAGCTCCGCCAGCCCAGCACGATAATGCCGATGGCCACCAGCGAGGCCAAGCCATAGGCCGGGCCATACCAGCGCTCGCCGATCCGTGCTTTGAGACAGCTCTTGTAGCGTGGCATGGCGGCAACACCATGCAGCAGCGCGAACACCAGAATGCCGAATGCCAGAATGATCATGGGATGAGGGGCAGATTGAGTACGTAAGGGTGGAAGCCGAAGAGGAAGACCGCATAGAGCACAACGCCCAGAACCACCGCAATGATGTCGGAGCGGATTTGCGGTTCATGGACAGGCCGCTTGCCTCGCGCCATGGACAGAATGATATCCAGCACGGCCAGCACCAGAAATGTTCCAAACAGCAGCACATCATGCAGCCTGCCGTTTGACAGCAGATGGCCTACCGACCAAAGCACAACGCCAATGGAGAATGGATTGCGCAGCCACAACTTCAGATATCCCTTGCCATGAAATGCACTCAGCGAAATAAAGCCAAGCAGCACGAGGAGCATGGTCACATGGCGCATCGCGGGAGCCGGCATATAGAGAATGTCGGCCGCCGGATCCGAGCGCAGGCCCCTGAAACCCCAGACCATCAGGGCAAGCCCCACAAGTGAAACCAGCGAATAGGGCCCCTTGAACGCGCCCTCGCCCAAGCGCTCTTTCAGGGCGCTGCGCAGGTCCGGCAACAGCAAGGAAAAAAGATGTGTGCCGCAAAAAACGATAATGCCTACCAGCAAAGTGCCCATTCAAAATTCTCCTGTTTCTGTTGTTTGCCAGATTTCCGGCACCCCGCCAACTGATCTCCTGCCCCGCACGCCCATTTGCCACATTTTAAGCGTGATCATTGCTGAAAACAGGCATCAGCTGCGATGCCACCCACCATGACGCCGAAGAGAGGCTCCAGGTTTTCTTCGAGTCGTGATTGTTTGCGTTCAGTCTGGAAACCATGATAACAATTCCTCGATCTTGAGGAAATACGCGGAGGGAACACCATGAAACCAACTCTTATTCTAGTGGGCGCAGACAAGGGCGGCGTGGGCAAGACCACTGTTTCCCGCGCACTGCTTGACTTTTTTGCCCGGAAGAACATTCTGACCCGTGCCTTCGATACGGAAAATCCGCGCGGCACCCTGAAGCGCTTTTATCCTGATCTGGCCGAAATCATCGATCTCTCGAATGTGGCGCATCAGATGAAAGTGCTGGATACCATGGAAACGGCAAATGTGCCCGTCACCATCGTGGACCTCAAGGCCGGCAACATGTCCTATGCCCTTGATATCTTTGAGCGCATTGGCGTGCTCGAAGCGGCACGCGCCGGCGCGTTCAACCTTGGCCTGTTCCATGTCATCGGGCCGTCGATCGCCTCCCTCGACGAAATCGCCGAGATTGCCCACTACCTGCAGGGCGTGCACTACGTGGTGGCCCGCAATTTCATCAATGAAACCAATTTCTTCGAATGGGACGAGGCCACCCAGCGCAAGTATTTCGCTCAAATTCCAAAGGCCCAGGAAATTGCCATCCCCAAACTGAACGAAATGGCTTATGAACAGGTTGATCTTGCAGGGGTGACCTTTAAGGACTTCATTGAAAACCGTTCGCCCGAGGGCACGCCCGGAAAATACTCCTTCGTGCTGCGTGGCTATGTGCGCAAATGGAGCTCGGAAATCGATGAGCAGTTCGCCCACGTGAAGCTGATCCATGATCTTCTCACCGGAGGCCGCCTGCCGCAGCCGCATCTCGTCGCCCAAAACTAGACAGAAACGGCTGGACCTTGGCCGCGATACCAAAGATCTACGTCGTCTGTTCCGACCGGCACCGCAATGGCAAAACCCTGCTGGCGCGTGTGCTGGTCGATTACCTGATGCTTGAAGGCAAGGACCCATTCGTCATCGATGCGGGCTTTCCCGATGGTCCCTTGCGCGCCGCCTTTCCCGGCCGCACCGCGCTGGTGGATTTTGCTCAGGTCCAGGGCCAGATGAAACTGTTTGACACGATCATGGGCTCTCCCGGCCGGGACTATGTGATCGACCTGCCTGCCCCCCAGACCGAAAAGTTCTTTGCCGCCTTCCACCAGTTGAACTTCTACAACGAAGCCACCGATGCCGGTTTTCAGATTGTCGTTCTCTTTGTCGTCGACAAGGATCTCTCCTCCCTGAAATTCGCCGACGAAGTCCACGAGCTGATCGACCCGGCGATGTTCATTCCCGTGCGAAATGCCTTCATCGGCAGCGCCCTCGCCCATCATGAGAATGCCCTGACCATCGACGTTCCCGTTCTCGACCGCGAGGTCATGAACCTGATCGAGGTCAAGCGCTTTTCCCTGCGCAATTTCATCCTGGGCGAAGAGTCCAACATGCCGGCGCAATTCTCAAGGAAGCTGAAGATCTTCCTCCTCGAGATGATGACTTCGCTCCGCGATATCGAGCCTGCAATGACTCTGGCAAAACTGCGGGCCAAGGCATCTTGAAAGGGCTCCTTTGAGAACCCATTTCGAGAGGTAAATAAATTGTCCGAGAGGAAAAACTCATGATAAGCCTGCGAACCATTATCGTCTCTGCCCTCTTGGGGCTTACCGTTCCAGCGCTCGCTCCGGCTCAGGCCATATCAGGGAATACTTACAAGGCCGATGCCGCCATTCTTTCCGCCGGCTCGCGGGCGGCAGCCATATCAAGGTTGGAGAACGTTCCAAGCGTGGGTGTCGTCAACCTCAAGATCCGCTTTGTGCCGATGTTCCGCTCCGATCAGCCCGACGTGGCCACCTACCGGATCAGCGCCGGCAAGAACGCAGCCGGCATCAAGCGCCTGCGCGCCGCACTTGCCACAAACCCCGCCACCGCCCACGCCCTGGCAAGCCACGGCATTTCGATAGGCCGGGTCGTCGGCGTGGATATCTATTCCAACGGGTCAATCCGGGTATACATTCTCTAGGGGGTTTTGCAACATACTTAGGTATTGACCTAAGTTTTAGCATGCTGTAGCTTCAGCGAAAGAGAAGCTGGGAGTATGTCGCGAAATGTTGAGCACCTCGTCTGAATCAGCAAAACCCATCGATCACGTTTTCCGTGCCCTCTCCGATCCCACCCGCCGCCACGTGCTGGAGCGCCTGAGCCGCAGCCCCGCCTCAGTGAGCGAACTGGCCGAACCCTTCGGCATGGCCCTTCCCTCCTTCGTCCAGCACATGGGCGTCCTGGAGGATTGCGGCCTGGTGCAGTCGCGCAAGACAGGCCGGGTACGCACTTACCAGCTTGTCCCCAAACGCCTGAAACTCGCCGAGGACTGGATGGTCCGCCAGCGCGCCCTGTGGGAAAAGCGCCTCGATCAACTCGACAATTACCTCTTCGATCTCAAGGAGAAGAACACATGAAACTGGATCCCAAACGCGATCTCGTCCTCGAACGCGTCGTCGATGTGCCGCCGGCACTCGTCTGGGCCGCCTGGACCAAGCCGGAGCACATCGTCAAGTGGTTTACGCCCGCCCCCTGGACGACAATCGACTGCGAAATCGATCTGCGCCCCGGCGGCATTTTCCGCACTACCATGCGCTCGCCCGAAGGCAAGGAATTTCCCAACAGCGGTTGCTACCTCGAAATCGTTACGAACAAGCGCCTCGTCTGGACCGACGCACTGCTGCCCGGCTATCGCCCCTCGGAAAAACCCTTCTTCACTGCGGTCATTGAACTTGCAAAGGAAGGCAAAGGCACCCGCTACACCGCCACCGCCATCCACCGCGACGAAGCCGGAAAAAAACAACACGAGGAGATGGGCTTCCACGGCGGCTGGAGCACCGCCCTCGATCAGTTGGTGGCCCATGTCAAGAAGCTATAGGAAACTGCCCTCAGGTCTTGAGCAGCCGGTTCACCAGATAAGCC
>JBAVOA010000601.1:0-10068 GCA_049691635.1 Aestuariivirga sp.
CCCCCGTGTGCTCGATGCGGTGCTGGACCCCGGCTTCTTTGACGCCTTGCCCCGCGCCGAAGAAATTCAGGCGATGATTGCCTCAGCTATCCCTGAAAGTACGCCGCTGGATGAGGTCGTCGACCGCGTCCGCATTATCGGCCGTGAGCAAATGTTCCGTGTGTGCGTGCGTGTGCTGTCGGAAACCGTGAGTGCGGTGGAGGCAGGCTCTGCCTTCTCAACCATTGCAGAACTGCTGCTGCAGCGCCTGCATGGTGCAGCCCATCAGGGAATCAAAGCCAGACACGGTGATGTTGTAGGCGGGCGCAGCTGTGTCATCGCCATGGGCAAGATGGGCGGACGCGAAATGACCGCATCGTCCGACCTCGATCTCATGCTCATCTATGACAGTGAACCGGGCATCGAGAATTCCAATGGTGAAAAACCGTTGAGCGTGAACCAGTATTTCACCCGCCTGACCCAGCGGTTGATCACCTCGATCACCGCACCCACGGGGGAAGGTGTACTGTTCGAGGTTGACATGCGTTTGCGGCCTTCAGGCAGCAAGGGGCCGGTGGCCACCAGCCTGAACAGCTTCCGGGATTATCAACGGGACTCGGCCTGGACCTGGGAAAAGCTTGCCCTGACCCGGGCCCGCGTGGTGTCAGGCGATGCGGGGCTCGCCCGTGAAATGACGCGGGCCATTGCCGCCAGCCTGTGTGCCGGGCGTGATGCCGAAATGACCCGCAAGGATGTTCTCGACATGCGCCGCCTCATGGTGAAGGAACAGAGCGCGGCCGGGCTCTGGGACATCAAGCGCGCCCGGGGCGGACTGATGGAACTTGAGTTCATCGCCCAGTTCCTGCAACTCATCCATGCCACCAGCGACCCCGGAATTCTGGATACCAACACCCACGCCGCCCTGGGCAAGCTGGCGTCCGCCGGCTTCATTGATGCCCCTGTTGCCAACGATCTTAAAGACGCCTGCCTGCTCTACCACCGGATGACCCAGGTCCTGCGCCTTTGCGTGAGCGATGCCTATGACCCAACGCGATCTCCGGCGGGCCTTAACCAAATGGTGGCTCGCGCTGCCGTTGTACCTGACATAAAGGCGGCCGAATCGCTTTTGATTGAGAGTCAGTTGCGGGTTTCGGCCATTTTTGACGGAATTATCGGCCCGGTAGGCTGACCGCGACGGATTCAGGGTGGCATGGCGTCTTAAAGGTATCGGGGGGCGTCAAGTCCTGAAACCCTTATGGAGGTAACGATGTCCAAGAAAATTCTGCGTACGGTTTTTGTAACAACCGGCTTGGTGGCTGTGGGAGGCCTTGCTTTTGCCGCCGAACCCTATTTGCCCAAGGCCCAGAAGACTTTTGACCGGCTTGATCTGAACAAGGACGGCAAACTCAGCCTCACGGAGTTTACTCCCGTTGCGGAGAAGCGCTTTATGGGTATCGACGTGAACAAGGACGAAGCCGTGAGTGCGGCTGAAATTGAGGCGTCCCTCCAGGCTGCCCTGGAACGCCGCCGCGACCGCATTCTGGCCAATCTCGATGCCGACAAGAACGGCAGCATCAGCCGCGCCGAGCTCGACAAATATGTGGAAGCCATGGTGGCGGGGGCCGACGCCGACAAGGACGGCGGCGTATCATTCTCCGAAGCCCGTATTTTCAAAATTGCAAAATGGCGTAAAGCTTTGCAGGACGCATCAGCCAACTGACAGGCATGCGAAGCGAATGGAGTAAGTGAAATACCGGAGTCCAGTTCAGCGGAGCTGCAGACGGCGAGCGATGCCAATTTGCTTCTGGCGTCTGCTCGCCGTGATGCCGCTGCTTTCGCTGAGCTTGTGTCGCGCTACTACAAGCCGGTGTACCGCATGGTCTGGCGCATGCTGAACGGCAATGCCGAAACCGAAGACGTGGCCCAAGAGGCCTTCGTCAAGCTCTGGCAAAACCCCGCGCAGGTCCGCGAGGCAAAGGCCCTAAAGGGCTGGTTGATGCGGGTGGCGTCAAATCTCGCCATCGACCGCCTGCGCCGCAAGCCTCACGCCGATATCGACGCGATCGAAGAGCAGGCCGATCCCCGCCAGCAAACGGGCAGGGAGCTTGAGGAACGCGCGGCAACGATGCGCGTCAACCAGGCCATTGCAGGGCTTCCCGAACGCCAGAAACTGGCAGTCACGCTGGTCCATCTGGAAGGCATGAGCAATATGGCGGCAGCCCAGGTAATGGATATCTCGGTGGAGGCTGTTGAATCGCTCCTCGGGAGGGGCAGGCGGGCCTTGCGCGAAAGCCTTGCCGAGGATTGGCGCGGGTTGTTGGATGAGTTGAGTTCGAACGTCGGATGAAGGTGTAACATGGAAAAATTTGACAGCACGGAGATGGACCAAGCCTTGGCGACGCTGCTGAAGCGCGCGTCCGATCCATCGGTACCTGAAGGGGCTGAAGCGCGCCTCATGGCAGCCATCCGGGCAGCGGAGCAGCGGTCAAATGTCGTGCCCTTCCCGCTGCGCGCGGGGCTGCAGCGCTGGGCCGTTGGCCTGCCCCTGGCTGCGTCCCTTGCTCTTGGAATCTATGCCGGTTCCCAGGGCTTGCTGGATAATTATTTTCCCGACAGCATCACCAATGCGGCTCTGGCTGATACCGCAGATCCTGTGTCTTCAAGCGGCCTGGATGATGCCGAGAGCTATGAAGAAGGCGAACTGACATGAGTGACGACGGTACAAGCCCAAAATCCCGCTACTGGCCAGCCCAGGGTTCGCGCTGGTGGTCGACCCTGTTGATTGCCTCGCTTGCCATCAATCTGTTCATCGGCGGCGCGGTCGCCACCCGCATCCTCAGGCACGATGGTCCCGAGCGCTTTGTCGGCGCCAGCTACACCCAGCTCATTCCGCGCCGCTTCTTTGCCGAGATTGATCGCGAACGGCGCCGCGCCCTTCTCGACATCCTGCGCAAATACCGCAAAGACTTCCGCGCCGACCGCGAAGGCTCCGAAGCCGCCGCCGCCAAACTGGCGGATGCCCTGCTGATCGAGCCCTACGACGTGGAGAAGGTGAAGCTCGTGGTCAATGAATTTGCCGGCCAGACGGAAAAGCTCGCGGCCCGCGGTGGCGATGCGGCCCTCGAGATGATCGCCCTGCTGACCCCCGACGAACGCAAGATCCTGGCCCAAACCATCCGCGACCGCGCCGGCCATGGCAAGGGGAAGAAGGAGTAGGTCTCCCTATCTCTACATGGCAGGGCGTCTCCCTGCCATCCAGGCCTCACAGGATAAGCAAATTGCCGGATAACCGTTGCCGTCAAGCCGCCTTGGAGTTCTCGGCTGATGGCGCGCTGCGCAGTTCCACTGTCACGGTTGTTCCAGCTCCGACCGTGCTGGCGATTGTGAGGGAGCCATTGTGGAGATCGACCAGAGATTTCGAAATGGCCAGCCCAAGCCCCGAGCCGCCCTTGCTCTTGGTGAACTGGTTTTCCACCTGTTCGAAGGGCCGCCCCAGTTTCTCAATGTCATTATGCGGAATGCCTATGCCCGTATCGCTGATCACCACCTTGGCGCCCTCCTTTGACGAGGTCATCGCAACCCTGACCTGGCCGCCTTCCGGCGTGAACTTCACGGCATTTGACATCAGGTTGATGAAAACCTGCTTCAGGGCGCGCCGGTCGGCGGTGATGTTGCAGGTCTTGGGAAGATCAAGGGTGACCTCAACCTTGCCTTCCGCGGCGCGCGGCCCCACGAAGCGCATGATGTCCTGGATGATCGACGGCAGCGACAGCTTGGTGAGCTCAAGCTCCATGCGGCCCGCCTCGATCTTGGACATGTCGAGGATGTCGTTGATCACATCGAGGAGGAACTGCCCGCTCTTGTGAATGTCATGGGAGTATTCCGTGTACTTTCCAGAGCCCAGCGGCCCGAACATTTCTTCCTGCATCACCTCGCTGAAGCCGATGATGGCATTGAGCGGCGTCCGGAGTTCGTGGCTCATGTTGGCGAGGAACTCCGATTTGGAGCGGTTGGCCGCTTCGGCCCTGGTCTTCTCGCGCGCATATTTGTCGGCGAGATCGGCCAGGCGCTGCGATTGCTGGTCGGCCATCAGGCGTTCCTTCTGCAAGTCACGCACCGTCATCATCAGGGTGCGCTCCGAAAGCAGCAGCCGCTCCTCCTGTTTCTTCAGCGCCGTGATGTCGGTTCCCACCGAGACGAAGCCGCCATCCTTGGTGCGCCGTTCATTGATCTGCAGCCAGCGCCCGTCGCCAAGTTGCACTTCAAGCGACTTGCCTTCCGCATGGTCGCCGCCGGCGGTGGGCACATACTGGCGTACAATCGGTTCCTTCGCCGATTGCGTGACCACGGCATAGGGCGTTCCGGGAACGCAGGACGATGCGGGCAGGGAATGGAATTGCTGGTATTTCGAGTTGCACAGCACCAGGCGGTTTTCCGTGTCCCACAGCACAAAGGCCTCGGAGATGTTTTCGATGGCGTCCTTCAGGCGAAGCTCGGCATCCTGGTTAAGCTTGTCCGACTGCTTTTGCGCCGTGATGTCAAAGACGATGCCGATGAGATGGGGCGCATCTGGCTTATCGCCCGGGGCAAGCGCCGCCCGGGCCCGGAGCCATACCCAGTGGCCATCCTCGTGGCGCATCCGGAACTCGCGGTTGAAAACCTTGCGTTCGCCACGCAACAGTTCCTCGATCATGATTTCGATATTGGCGTTTTCGGGATGGAGCCTCTCGCATACTTCGCCAAAACTCAGGAGCTCGCCCTTCGGCGGCAACCCCAGGATTTCATACATGGACTTGGACCAGAAGACGGTGCCTTCGGCGAGGTTCCAGTCCCACATGCCGCAATGGCTGCGGTCAAGCGCCTTGTCGAGCCGCTCCGTGGCAATTGCCAGTGTCACATCGGCTTCCGCCGCTTTCGCAGCCTGCCAGTGGAAGGCGCCGGCCAGCATGGTGAGAACCAGCACGGTAGAAACAAACAGGATGGAGAGACGGGTGACGCCGTCGCGCCAGGCCCCCAACAGATCCATGCGTTTCTGAAACACGACAAGGCTGCCGGGAAAAATTCCAAATTGCCGGGCGGTGACATAGGCCGCTTCGCCGCTGGCCAGAGCGAAGGGGCGCATGGTCTGCGCGTTGAAATCCGCATCGGTGATGAATTGCGCTCCGAGGACATCGGTGATCTTCCTGCCCGCCAATGTCGCATTGCCCGGCGCGCTGGCCAGGATCTGGCCAAAATTGTCAACGAGCGCAAAGGTCCGGTCCTCCGCCAAGGCATCGGTGACAAGCGACTGCGACAGGAGTTCGGCCGTCAGGTGGCGGACGGTTTGTCCGGCGGCGACATCGGAGGAAAGGGCGGCAATTATTTTCTGCGCCGTGAGTTCCGCATATATAATGGACAGGCGGTTCTGCTCGGCGAGATGGTTGCTGCGGCTTTGCAGCAACTGGGCAAACATCGAGATGCAGAGGGCAAGCAGGATGAGGGCGGTGAGTACGGTGATCAGGCGGAGGAGCGAGCGTTCAGTAATTGTAATGCGCCATCTGCCGGGCAAAGGCGAGGGCAGGCGTATGGCCCGCTCCTTGAAGAACAATTCCCCGATATGTGCCTTGCCCAAGATTTAACCTTTGTAAGCCGCCGCCAGTAACAGCAATTGATACACATGAAGCCGCCTTAACCGAATCAACACCCTATTGATTCGCAAACGAAACAAATTGTCCAGATATGAATTTTTGAAGGTCTATCCATTGAGAGTTTTTGAAATGATTTCAAAGGTATCCCGTGACAGGTCAGGAGTGGTCACGAGACGCTCCAGGTGTTCGGTGGCGGCTTTGCGGCGCACACCGTCCATGATCCGCCAGCTGCGGAAACTGGTGGCCATGCGCGCCGCAACTTGCGGGTTGATCCGGTCCAGTTTCAGGATGGTCTCGGCAACCAGCCGGTAGCCTGTGCCGTCGGCCGCATTAAAGCCCGCCAAATTCATCGCAGTGAAGCCGCCGATCAGGGCATAGACCCGGTTTGGCGTGGTCAGGCGGAAGTCCGGATGGCCCATCAGTTTCTCAATCCGGGCGGCTGCGTCCGGTCCCGGGAGATAGGAATTGAGCGCGAACCATTTGTCAACCAGCAGATGATCGCCCGCATGGCGCGTGTAGAAGCGTTCCAGTTCCAAATTCGTTTCGGGGCCGTCTATTCCGGTCATCGCCGAGAGCGCGCCGATTTCCGCCGTCATGCTGGTGGGCCTTACCAAGTCCTGTTGCGCCAGCTTCACCGCAATCTGCGGCGCACCGGTAGCCAGCAGGTTGAGCGCGGCATAGCGGAGTGATCGCCGTCCCATGCTTTCCGGATTGGGCACATAGGTCCCGCGCTCTTCCGTATCTTTCCAGATGGCCAGCAGGCTTTCCCGCAAGGCCGAACCCAATTCGGAGCGCACCTGATTGCGCGCCTGGAGCACAAGATCGGTGTCAACCTCTCTGGCCAAAGTCGCGGCTATATCGGCCTCGGTCGGCAAGCCCAGCATCAAGGCCTTGAAGGCCTCATCAAGCGAATCGTCATCGAGCGTTTTTTGCAGGGCCTCCGCATAGCCCTTCATTTGTGGCGGCGGGGTTTTGTCCCGCAAGGATCCAAGACTTGCGATGATCAGGGTCTTCGCCAGCGACTGGCCTGCCTCCCAGCGGTTGAAGGTGTCCCGGTCACGGCCCATCAGAAAAAGCCGGTCCTCAGGACTCGTCGTGTCCTGCAGGATCACTGGAGCCGAGAAGCCCCGGTTGAGCGATAAAACGGGCCTTACGGGTATGTTTCGGAAGCGAAATGATTTCTTTTCGGTGGTGAGTTCAATCGTCGGCGTGTTGAGGCTGCCCACTCCTTCGAGGTCAAGTGGCATGTCTTCGCCCGATGGTCCGACCAGTCCCAGGTTGAACGGTATATGCATGGGCTGCTTGCCAGCCTGGCCAGGGGTAGGGGCTGTTCTCTGAGCCAAGGTCAGATCGAATGTCTTGGTCTTCTGATCATAGTGGGTGGTCGCCTCGACATGCGGCGTTCCCGCCTGCTCGTACCAATGGAAAAATTGTGCGAGGTCGCGGCCCGAGGCATCGGCCATGCAGCGGACAAAATCTTCAACCGTGGCCGCTTCGCCATCATGGCGTTCGAAGTAAATATCCATCGCCTTGCGGAAGGCCTTCTCGCCGATGAGGGTCTTCATCATTCGGCAGATTTCAGCCCCCTTCTCGTAAACCGTGGGCGTATAGAAATTATTGATCTCAATATAGGCATTGGGCCGCGGCGGATGGGCAAGGGGGCCTGCGTCTTCCGGGAACTGCCGGGCCCGTAGCGTCTTCACATCGCTGATGCGCTTCACCGCCCGCGAGCGCAGGTCCGAGGAAAACTCCTGGTCGCGGAACACCGTTAGGCCTTCCTTCAGGCAAAGCTGGAACCAGTCGCGGCAGGTGATGCGGTTGCCGGTCCAGTTGTGGAAATATTCATGCGCGATGATGGCTTCGATATTGGTGTAGTCCAGGTCGGTTGCCGTTTCCGGCAGGGCCAGGATGTATTTGTCGTTGAAGACATTGAGGCCTTTGTTTTCCATGGCCCCCATGTTGAAGTCCGACACCGCCACGATATTGAAGACCTCGAGGTCATACTCGCGCCCGAAGGCCGTCTCATCCCAGCGCATGGACGCCTTGAGCGACTCCATGGCCCAGGCGCAGCGGTCCTCCTTGCCCTTCTCGACAAAGATTCCAAGCTGGACTTTTTTGCCGGACATGGTCGTGAAGCTGTCATGGACCCCGGTAAGATCGCCCGCCACCAGCGCGAAGAGATAACTCGGTTTCGGATGGGGATCATGCCAGACGGCGAAATGGCGGTCGGTTCCCGCGATGTCTCCGCCCTCTTGGTAATTGCCGTTGGACAGCAGCACAGGGCAGAGCGCTTTGCTCGCTTCCATGCGTACCGTGTAGCGCGTCATCACATCGGGCCGGTCATAGAAATAGGTAATGCGCCGGAAGCCTTCAGCTTCGCATTGGGTGCAGTACATGCCGTTTGATTGGTAGAGGCCGGAGAGTGCCGTGTTTCCGAAAGGATCGCATTCAGTTTCAATCTCGAGAATGAAGCGCATGGCGGGAACCTTGGGGAGTGTCAGACTGTCGTCGGTCAGCGCATAAGCCGATTGCGCCAGTGTCTTGCCGTCAAGCTTCACACCGATAAGTTTGATCTTCTCGCCCGCCAAGACAAGTGCTGCATTTTTTTCATCCGCAGCGGGATTGGGCGACAGTTCAAGGCGCGACGCTACGCGCGTCGCCTGAGGTTCAAGCGAAAAAATCAGCAACAAATTCTCGATGATGTAGGGCGCAGGCCGGTAGTCCTTCAGATGGATGGTCGGAGGTGCCGCTTGAGCCATGGCCTGTCTCGCAAATCAGTTGAATGAGCCGCAAACTGAAGCCCGGCTCCGGCTTTGTCAAAACAAGATTAGAAGCGGTCAACCCGGAAGGGCGAAAGATCGATATTGCTCCGGGAGCCGGTCATAAGCTCGCTGATGAGGCGGCCCGTCGACGGCCCCCAGGTCAATCCCATGTGGCTGTGGCCAAAGCCGTACCAGACATTGGAAACGGTCCTGGATGGGCCAATCACCGGCAGCGAATCCGGCGTGCCCGGCCTGCGCCCCATCCAGCGGGTGGTGGTGGAATCCGGTTCGTTGAGGGCAGGCAGAATTTTCTTGAACACCTTCCACAGGGCGTCGGCCCGGGCCCAGTTTTCCGGCGCATCGAGGCCGGCAAATTCATCGGAGCCTGCCAGCCTTAATCCCATGTCCATGGGCGTGGCCGCTCCCGGCGTGCTGGCATAGGTGAGCGAGCGCGAGAGCTTCACCCCGGAATTCGGCAGAACCATGTGATAGCCGCGCTCCGCTTCCAGTAGAACCTTCTCGCCCAGTTGTCTGGCGAGGAGATGGGAATAGGCGCCCGCACAAATGACGAGCTTGTTAAGCGCGATGCTTCGCCCCGATTTCAGCGCAAGGAATTTCGCGGTGTTGCCCTCGCACTCGATATGGGCAACATCATCGGCGATGAATTCCCCGCCATTGCGCGCCACATGGGCGGCGATGGACTTCACCGTGCGCTCCGGATTGGTGACGAAGTACCAGCCGCCATGGAAGACGCCGCAATGGATGTGGGGTGACAGGGCAGGCTCCAGTTCGCAGCACTCATTGCCGCTCAGCCGTTTCATCTCGTAGCCATAGGCTTTCTTGACGGCGCGCTCATTGGCTTCCACGGCAAACTGCTGCTCATTGTCATAGAGCCGCAACGTGTCTTCGTATTTCAGCAAGTCGCTGCTGCCCGCATCATTAAGCAGTGTTTCAAAATCAGCCACGACTCTCAGCGCGAGATTGGCCCTTGCCTCGGTGATCGCCTTGACCCGTGCCGGCATGCCATTGCGACCCGCCGCCAGCAGCCAAGGCAGGGCCTTCGGCAGATAGGACCACCGGATGGTGAGCGGCCCGAGAGGATCCATAAGCCAGCCCGGGATTTTCAGCAGGATGCGCGGATGAATGGGCGGCACAATTTCGGCAAAGGCAACGCCGCCCGCATTGCCGAAGGAACAGCCCTCGCCGGGCGGCAGCCGGTCGACGACGGTCACGCGGTAGCCCGCCCGCTGCAGGAAGGCCGCGGTTGAAACGCCGACAATGCCGGCGCCGATGACTGTCGCGTGTGGGTGTGACATGGAGTTCAATTTCTCTTGGGATGAACCTTCTTGAAGAAACTTACACAGAATTCCTCGAAGGTCGATATCAACCGGGTGGGCCGCAGGCTTTTCAAGACAGCTATGGCGATGACGCCGTCCTCCACCTCCTCGACAATGGGGCGGATGGCAAGCTGCTCGCCATCATAGGTCGCATCCCCGTGGGGCCGCGTGATCAGGAGCGAATAGCCAAGCCCTTGTCCGACAAGGCCGCGCACCAATTCCAGCGATGGCGAGGAAAAACTGATTTTGGGCGTGATGCCCTCGCTCTCGAGAATACGTGTGAAATAGGTCCGGCTCGGCAGGACGTCGAGCAGGATGAGCGGGTCTTCCGCCAGGTCATGCAGGGAGACCTCTTTCTTCCTG
>JBAVOA010000602.1:0-3427 GCA_049691635.1 Aestuariivirga sp.
TGGCCTATGCCGGCCAGCAAATTGACCCGGTGCCGCGCGACGGCCAGGACCAGCCTTTGGACTGGGTCATGACGGAGCGAGAGACGATCAAATGCGGCTGATTTTTCTGGGTGACGTGGTGGGTAAATCGGGGCGCGATGCAGTCACCCGCGAATTGCCATTGCTGCGCGAGCGCTACAAGCCCGACCTTGTCGTGGTGAATGGCGAAAACGCCGCCCATGGTTTTGGCATCAGCCAGGACATTCACCAAAAATTCCTCGCCTGCGGGGCGGATGTGGTCACCCTCGGCAATCATGCCTTTGACCAGCGCGAAACCCTGGTTTTCATCGAACGCGAACCAAATCTCATCCGGCCGTTGAACTGGCCTGCGGGCTGTCCCGGGCATGGTACCTGCATGGTGGAAACGGCGAAAGGCCAGCGCGTGCTGGTGATGAATGCCATGGGCCGGGTGATGATCGAGCCGATGCTGGATGACCCCTTCCCTGCCGTGGCACGGGAACTGGACCAGTGCCGGCTGGGGCGCGACTGCGATGCCATTCTCATTGATTTTCACGCTGAAGTTTCATCGGAAAAAATGGCCATGGGGCATTTTGTGGATGGCCGGGCCAGCCTGCTGGTGGGAACCCACACCCATACCCCCACCGCAGATCACCATATCCTGACCGGGGGCACCGGCTACATGACCGATGCAGGCATGTGCGGCGACTATGATTCAGTGATCGGCATGGACAAAGCGGAGCCCCTCAACCGCTTCCTGCGCAAGCTGCCGGTGGAGAAGTTCAAGCCCGCCGAGGGCGCTGCCTCGGTCTGCGGCGTGGCGGTCGAGACCGATGACAAGACGGGCCTTGCCACGCGAATCTCACCCCTGCGCATCGGGGGCAAGCTGTCGCAGGCGGACCTGCCTTTTTGGTAAAGCGCTGCCGGGTATGACAATTATTCCGTCTCAGCGGCAAAAAAACTCTAGTGACCTTTCCCCAAGCCATGCTTAGTATCATTTCCAGCGCCTCGAAATAAGAACTGAAGTCAGTGCTGCCCACAGGGTTGCGGTGGCACTCATCAAGTCGGCGGGGTCGTGATCAGGGGAGGACGTCTTGGCTTGCTGTGGTGGGAAGGCCAGCATTTATGCTGTGCTGCTGCAGCCCGTTGAACGGTTCTCCATAACGCTATTTTCAGCCGGAAATCCGGCGCTTTTGGAGGAGCTACATGAAGAAACTTTCAGTTCTATTCACCGCCGCACTGCTCGCCGGGACAGCCTTTGCTGCATCCGCCCGGGCTGGCGACGAGCTTACAATCACTTCCTGGGGAGGCGCCTACCAAGACAGTCAGCGCAAGGCGTATTACGAGCCCTACAATGCTGCCGGCAACAAGGTAACCGAAGCCGAGTACAATGGCGAGGTGGCCAAGATCAAGGCCATGGTGGAAGCCAATGCCATCACCTGGGACGTGATTGACGTCGACTCGGCCACAGCGCTGCAGGGGTGTGCAGAAGGTGCTCTTGAAACCATCGACTGGGCCAAGCTCGGTCTCGAAAAAGCGAAGTTCCTTGGTTCTGAAGTTTCGGAATGCTCGGTTCCAACCATCGTGTTCGGCACCGTGTTTGGCTACGATACTTCGAAGCTGGCCGAAGGCCCGACCTCGATCAACGATCTGTTCGACCTCGCCAAGTTCCCCGGCAAGCGTGGCCTGCAGAAGAATCCGACTGTCAACCTCGAGTGGGCTTTGATTGCTGATGGCGTTGATGCCAAGGATGTTTATACAACGCTTGCAACGCCCGAGGGCGTTGATCGTGCCTTCAAGAAGCTCGACACCATCAAGAGCGAAATCGTCTGGTGGGAAGCCGGCGCTCAGGCTCCGCAGCTTTTGGCTGATGGCCAGGTTGTCATGACCTCGGCCTGGAACGGCCGCCTGCAAAAGCCCATCGATGTTGACGGCAAGCCGTTCAAGATCGTGTGGGACCATCAGGCACTTGACTGGGATTTGTGGGCCATCACCAAGGGCACGCCGAAGATGGAGGAAGCCTATCGCTTCCTCGCTTTTGCTTCGGGTGCAGCGCCTCAGGCTGAGCAGACCAAGTACATTGCTTACGGTCCTGCCAATGCTGACGCCATTCCGAACGTCGAACCCAAGACGCTGCCTAACCTTCCGACAGCGCCCGAAAATCTGAAGACGGCGTGGAATCTCGACACGCAGTTCTGGGCCGATCATGGCGATGAGCTGAAAGAGCGTTTCAACGCCTGGATCGCTCAGTAAGTCATCCGGGGCGGGAGGCAACTTCCGCCCTGATTCTTTTGCGGTGATGGGGCATTGGCGATGACTGATGATGTGATGCGTACGGCGGATGGTACGCCCTTAAAAGTTAAATTGCGCCAGGCGGAGCGCCGCGAGGTGCGGCGGGCCTTTTTGCTCATTGCGCCTCTCTTTCTGTTCATTGTTGTTTCCTTCCTGATTCCCATTATGGTCATGCTGAAGAATGCCTTCTATGATCCGGATATCGTCAACAACCTGCCCAAGACTACTGAATTGCTGCGCCAGTGGGACGGGAAGGCGCTTCCAAGTGAAGATGTGTTTGCGGCCTTTGCGGCGGATCTCAAGACTGCCAGCAACGCAAAAACCGTGGCGCTGGTCGGCAAGCGCCTGAACTACGAAGTTCCCACCCTAAAATCCAAGGTTACGATCACCGCCCGGAAGCTCGACAAAATTGTAACGGGTCCTTGGATGGAAGCCGTGACGGCCGCTGATCCGGTTTGGAAAGATGTGGGCACCTGGGCTGTGGTGAAGCGGGCGGGCAGCGCCTTCACCCCCTATTACCTGCTGAGTGCTCTTGACCTGAGGCAAAGCGTGGACGGCGGCATTGAACGAACCCCCGAAAACCGGCGAATTTATTTGCAGGTGCTGGGGCGCACTTTAGGCATCAGCCTGCTGGTGACCTTGTGCACGCTTGTTCTCGGCTATCCGGTTGCCTTCATGCTGGCGACCCTGCCGCAGCGAACCGCCAGCATTCTGATGATCTTTGTGCTGTTGCCGTTTTGGACGTCGCTTCTGGTGCGCACCACCGCCTGGACCATTCTGCTGCAGGATGGCGGCGTCATGGCGCAGTTTCTCAACGTCAGCGGCATTACCTGGATCGCCAATACGCTTGGGTTGATGGCGGGCGAGCCGCACCTGTTCAAGACCCGCTTTGCCACCGTACTGGCCATGACCCACATCCAGCTTCCGTTCACGTTGCTGCCCATCTACAGCGTGATGAAAACCATATCGCCGACTTACATGCGAGCCGCGAAATCATTGGGCGCTACGCCATTCCACGCCTTTCGCTCGGTCTATGTGCCGCAGACCATGCCGGGCGTGGCGGCGGGCTGCCTGCTCACTTTCATTCTCAGCCTCGGATATTTCATCACGCCAGCGCTGGTTGGCGGCGGTTCTGACA
>JBAVOA010000603.1:0-9827 GCA_049691635.1 Aestuariivirga sp.
GTAGTGTCTTACAAGGCCATTGAAATTGAAGGGTGCTGCGGTTCCGGCGTAGGTTTGCAACGATTGGACTTCGGCAATAGCAGCGGCACGATTTGCCGCCTGCTGCAGAACGCGGTCCGTGGCTTCCACCGATGAGCCTTCCGGCAGATCAACGACAATTTGCAGGTCCGACTTGTTGTCGAAGGGCAGCAGCTTGACGGTGACCTCCTTGCTGTAGAACAGGACAAGCGAAGCCAGCGTCACCAAACCCACGCCAAGCAGGAATGCCCAGGCGCGGGCGCGGCTTTTGAGAATGGGCCGCGCCACGGCAACATACATGCGGCCCAATATTCCGCCGTGGCTTGCCGCATGGCCGTGCCCACTGGAAGCCTTGCCCAGCTTGATCATCAGCCATGGCGTGACGATCACCGCCACGAAGAACGAGAAGATCATGGCGGCAGAGGCGTTGGCCGGAATAGGGCTCATGTAGGGGCCCATCAGGCCCGACACGAACAGCATGGGCAGCAGGGCGGCCACGACCGTCAGGGTGGCAACGATGGTGGGATTGCCCACTTCCGCCACCGCATCGACGGCGGCCTGGGTGCGGCTTCGGGCATCGTCCATGGCCCAGTGGCGCGCAATGTTTTCGATCACCACGATGGCATCATCAACCAGAATACCGATGGAAAAGATCAACGCGAAGAGGCTGACGCGGTTCAGCGTATAGCCCATCACCCGGGCGGCAAACAAAGTCAGCAGGATGGTCGTGGGGATGACCTCGGCCACTACCAGGGCTTCCCGCAGGCCTATGGAAATTGCCACGAGGATCACGATTGATATGGTGGCAAGGCCCAGATGAAACAGCAGTTCATTGGCCTTTTCGTTGGCAGTCTCGCCGTAGTTGCGGGTGACCTCGACATTGATGTCGCGGGGAATGACCTCGCCCTTGAGCTGCTCAAGCCTTTTCACGATGTTTTCCGAAATGACCACCGCGTTGGTGCCGGCGCGCTTGGCAATGGCCAGCGAAACCGCGGGCACGCGAACCAGCCCGCCTTCCTGCTTGATCACATTGGTGACCCGCCATTCGTTGCTGTCCGCGCCCAGCAAAACTGTCGCCACGTCGCGGACATAGACAGGGCGGCCATCGCGCGCGGTGATCAGGATATTGCCGATTTCCGTGGGGTTTTGCAGGGTCTGGCCGGCCATGACGGAAATCTGGCGCCCTTCGTCGCGAACCTGGCCTGCCTCGAAGGCGCGATTGGCGCCGCCCACCTTGGCCGACAACTGCTGGAGGGTTACGCCATAGAGGGCAAGCTTCTCGGGATCGGGCTCGATCCTGATTTCCTCTGGCTGGTCACCCGAAAGATAGGTCAGCCCGATGTCATCGAGCTTGGTGAGCTCCACCCGCAATTCGCGCGCCACGCGGCTTACGCCATTGGCGGTCCAGCGTTCGGCGGCTTCCGGCTTGGGTGAGAGCGCCAGCACGACTATGGCCACATCATCAATGCCACGGCCCACAATGAGCGGCTCGGGGATGCCCACCGGAATGCGGTTCATGTTGGCGCGTATCTTTTCATGCACGCGCAGGATTGCCGCATCGGCGTTGGTGCCGACAAAGAAGCGCGCCGTCACCATGGCGCCATCATCCTTCGTCTGCGAATAGACGTGCTCGACACCGTCGATGCTCTTGATGATCGTTTCCAGCGGCTCGGTCACCAGCTTTACCGCATCTTCGGCCCTCAAACCGTCGGCGCGCACATGGATATCCACCACCGGCACGGAAATCTGCGGTTCTTCTTCGCGTGGCAGGGTGACCAAGGCGACCAGGCCCACCATGAATGCCGCAAGCAGAAACAGCGGAGTCAGCGGCGAGATAATGAAATATCGGGTGAGTTGACCGGCGATCCCCAGTTTCACGGTGTTGCCACCTTGTCTCCGTCGCGCAGGCCCGACAGGATTTCAATGCGTGCACCTTTCCCGGTTTCGAATTTTTCTCCGGTGATCACCGCCACGTCCAAAGGCTCAGCACCATTGACCAGACTCACATAGTCGATGCCGTAGCGGGTGGTGATCGATTCAGGCGGAACGCTGATGGCGCTGCGCTGGTCAACGGGGATCCACACCAGCGTCCGTTCGCCGGCAAAAAAATCTCCCAGCCCGTCAACTTCGACGTCAGCCAGCACGCGGCCGCCTTCTATTTCGGGATAGACTTTCACCAGCTTGCCCTTGCGGGCCTTCTCGAAAGATACAGTTGCACTGTCCAGGCCACGGCCGCCCACGAAAACGTCGTCACCCTCGTTGATTTGCGCCGCATGGCGCTCGGGCAGGGAAAGCCTGAGGAAATAGCCGCCGCCGGCAATTCTGGCGATGGTTTCGCCGGGCATCACCACCGAGCCCTTGGTCACGGGCACTGACAGCACACGGCCGGAGGCTGGTGCCAGCACATCACCTTCCGCTCCCTGCTGTACGATCACGGCCCGTTCTGACTTGGCCGCAGCGATCTGGTTGGTCAGCACATCAACCCGGGTTTGCAGGTCATCGAGGCGGCTCTTGGCAATCGTTCCAGACGCAAACAGCGATTTGCCGCGCCCCAATTCGGTCGCGGCATTTTGCATTTCAACGTCCAATTCCTTTAGCCGGGCGTCAAGTGCATCCATGTGCAGGGCGAGCTTGTCATCAACGACCCTGGCGATAACTGCACCAGCCTGTGCCGAACTGCCCTCTTCCACATCAAGTGATATGATGGTGCCGCCGATCCGGGCCCGGGCCTGGACCATGTCACGGCTTTCCACCCGGCCGAATACCGCCTTGAAATCGGTCCTGGCTTCAGCCTGGACAGTGAATTCGCCCGCGTGAACCGGCACCGCGCCAGGCGCCAGCAAACCGATTACAGCCGTCGCGCCAAATACTGCCAAAATAGAGGTGCGGAACATGGGAAGACCTTTCCGGAACGATTGACTAACATTCATATATCAGACAATACTAACCTATGAATATAACAGATTTGGCCAATTCATCGGACCGCGCCAGCGAGTTTCTCAAGTCCCTGGCAAATGCCCAGCGGCTGCGCATCCTCTGCCTGATCATGGAGGGCGAACGGCCAGTTGGCGAAATTGCCGAGGCCATCGGAGCCAACCAGAGTTCCGTATCGCAAAACCTGGCGCTCATGCGGCGGGAAGGCCTGGTGGCGCCGCGCCGCAGCGGGCAAACCATCTACTACCGCCTCGCCGACAAGAAGCTGGTCAAGATGTTCCGCCTGCTGAGTGACATGTTCTGCAAACCGGGCGAGGCTTAGCGGAACGCCTCACCCTTGCGGAAGCCCAAGGCCTTGAACACCATGGCGGCCGGGCAAAAGCCGGTAAATGCCGCCTGCAGCATGTTGAGCCCCGCAAAGGCTGTCAAGAGCAGCCAGTACTGGGATACATAGAAGCCGAGCGCCAGCGAAACCAGCACCACACAGCCGGCAAAGGCCAAAACAGCTCTGTCAAGATTCATTCTGCAACTCCATCCAATTTGCGCCCCCGGAAAAGAGCTCACCCAACGTGCAACCACGTATATTCGTATATTATGATAATATAATATAAATCAAGCCCCGAAGGTGCGTCACTTTGCTTCAAGCCCGACGGCATCTCGACGAAATGCCCGTCAGGATTGGCGGGGAGAGAGTGTTCCTGTGGCGGGCCGTCGATGATGAAGGCGAAGTGCTGGATATGCTGGTGCAGAAGCGCCGCAACAAGGCTGCGGCCTTGAGACTATTGGGCAAACCGCTCAAGAAGCAGGGTGTTCATCCGGAAACAATCGTCACGGACGGCCTGGCATAATACCCTGCTGCGGCCAGGGAACTCGAGTGCAAAGACCACCATCGGGCCGGGCGGCGGCGAAACAACAGTCGAGCCGAGAGCTCCCGTCTTTCGATCCGCCGCCCGGAACGCAGACAGCAGCGGTTCAAATCGCAAGGTTCAGCCCGGAGATTTCTCGCCACCCATCACACCAAGACCAACCCCTCTCTACGAGGCGTCACTCATGCAATAATCTCTCATTGCGTCTGGTACAAAATATCGGGCAGGTCACGGGGCGGGGGCGCAACAAAAATCACAGGAACAAGCCCATGCAGAGTCAGTTACCCATGCACCTGAGCCAGAGATGCAGAGCACATTCGAGACGGTCGGGGAAACCGTGCCGCAACGGCGCAATGAATAATGGCAGGTGCCGGATGCATGGCGGGAAGGCGACTGGAGCGCCCAGGGGCAACAAGAATGCCTTGAAGCACGGGAACTATTCGGCGAAAGAGCAGGCGCGACGAGCGGCGGTAAAATACATCCTTCGCATGTTTTAGTTGCCGAATCGGAAGGAAAATCAACGGTGGATTGTTCAGCAACCGGAGAAGATGCGCCGCCAGCCATTCCCGTGCAAGGCGTTGGGCCTCCACGGCAGGCGCAGGAAGCGGAGGGCTGCCTACGTGGTTCCCTTTCCCTTTGCCCCGAAACATCTTAGACGTTTTAACTAGGGACAAAACAGGGAGGACCAACATGACGACCAGGACATACGCGTTATTTTTAGCCACAGCCTTGATCGCCGAAAGCGTTTCGGCATCGGCGCAGTCCATCGGTGGCAAGTACTCGGTGGCGGGCACGAACTTTGATGGCACGACTTATGGAGGTACGGCGGCGATTGCGCTTACCTCGGAGACCACCTGCGTCATCAAATGGGTAACAGGCGAAACAGAATCGGAAGGAATTTGCATGCGTAATGGCGAAAGCTTTGCGGCGGGGTATGTCTCAAGTGACATCACAGGGCTTGTTATCTACAAGGTGCAACCTGACGGCACGCTGAACGGCCTCTGGACTATCGCTAACAACGGTGGCGCGGGCACGGAGATTCTAACTCCGGTGCCGTGAGGGGAAGGGCTGGCGCAGGCGGAAGGCTGCTGTGGATGGGTTAGGGTGTGAATATTCGCTCTGGGCGTTGGGCAACGGTGTTGCCTTGGGCGATTGGAACTATTCCGCAAAGCAAAAGTCTTAATTGACCCGTATCAATGAATGACTCTGGGATTGGAGCTAAGCGTCTTGGCACCTCATATCGCAACTTGACAGAACAGGAGGGTTCTACCGATGCTTATGAAGAAGCTTCCAGTCGTCTTGCTCCCAGCCCTCGCTGTCACCATGTCTCAACCAGTCTATGCAGTGGATCTTGCTGCGGGTCGTCAACTGGCTGAGAAATGGTGCGCGAAATGTCACAACATCGAGAAGGGTGGGCCGCTCAAACTCAATCCACCAAGCTTTGCTTCGATAGCGGCCTACCGCACTTCCGACGTCATTGCTGGTAAGGTTATAGCGCCTTCCATGCACAGCGGCATGCCAGACACAATGTGGGTGCTGCAGAGGGAGGACATCGATAATATCGTGGCCTATATCACTTCACTTGAAGCGAAGTGAGCGCTGCGCACCGCCTCCCTTTGCCTTGAATGAAGCACATGTCGTCATTGTTTTGACGTTCTTGTTTGGCTAACTGGGTCTGCCGTTGTATGATATATATGGAATGATTGTGGCCGTTGCCGGTTTGTGAAGTGTTTATCTGTGGCTTTGAGTAGGTTTATCGCTCAACTCAATCAAGGAAAATGCCCATGACAACTTCATTTTCAAAAGTGCCCGCGAAGTCTGATCAAAATGCCCCCAATGCCGATGCGATTTCTCCAGCCACATCTACGCTTCAATTGCTGGGTCGGTGGAATACTGAAATAGTTTCTCTTTATGGAAAGAGAATGCAAGAATACAGCTTCATTCCGTTCAACCTGCTGCTGTGCACGTCGGCCGATGATCTAACCGACGTTCAGGAAAAGTTTTCCAAGACACTGATGGCCGATTATCGTGCTGCAACTGAAAATCTTAGGCGCTTATTCGACGCCGACATCAGCAAGGCTGGAGGCAGCGAAGCTAACAAAGCATATTCCGCCGCTCTGCTTAAGGCGCAAGAGGACGCCCGGAACATCCTTGATCAGGCCCGCGCCCATGCCACGCGGCTCATCGAGCATGCTGAGTTGCAGGTCACTAAGCTGCAAGCTGCAGTGGAGCCGCAAGTTGCAGAGGGCAAGACCAAGGCAGCTTGATCGTTTGAAAGAATAGTCCGGTCTCCGAAGTCCCCATCCCTGCCGCACTTCCACTCTTCGCAGCGGGCTTGGTGCCATGGGACTGATGCCACGGCGCAAGAAGCGGAAAGCTGCTGTGGCTGGTTAGGCTGAAAACCTCTGGTGTTTGATCCCAGGTTTTGATGGTGCAATATTTTCTCTTAAATGGAGGGATGCACTATGGGACAAATTCTTCACGGCAGCGCCACAACGACTGAGGCAGTCCGTCGAGCAATACAACATAGTCAAGAGAGCCTGAGGACTTTGGCCGGACGGTATGGCATCAATCAGAAGACGGTTGCCAAGTGGAAGAAGCGATCATCAATCTCCGACACACCAACTGGACCAAAGAACCCTAAGTCCACAATCCTGACTATTGAAGAAGAGGCAATTGTTGTCGCCTTTCGAAAGCATGGGAGCTACACACCAAAAGAGCAGGCGCGGCGGATGGCGATGAAATACCTACTGCGATGGAATTAGTCAATGTCGGCTTTGCCAGAATGAGCGGACAAGCTGCGGCAAGGGTGTGAGGTCTCAACCGGGCCAAAAGGAGACATTCGCAACGCTGAACGCCCCTCTGGCAACCGACCCTATGTTGTTGCGCCCCATGTGGTGGAACCGTCCATAGCATCACGACCGGACATGAGAGGCAAGACAAGTAATCTGTCACTCACGGGCTGAAGCGGTTCTCATCGTGGCAGAATATTCTGGTTCATTCGGAAGATGTTGTCCGTATCGTATTTGCGCTTGATGGCCTGAAGCCGCCCGTAGGTTTCGGTCCCAAAGGCATCGCGAACGAGGTTTTCTCCTTCGCCAAGACCTGGGAAGTTGAGATACATCCGTCCCGTCGAATAGCGTTGCATGTCCTGCCAGCAGTCGCGGACCCAACTAATATTCGCATTGTCATCGGCAGGGTTTGTCCAGATCGCATCGAGGCTGAGCATGAAGGGCATCGAGCGGTCACCGAACGCTGTTGCTTCGGCAGCAACGCGCTGGACGGCTCCGCCAAACTTCCAGATCGAGGCGTAGGTCATTTCCGATGGCCGCTTCGCCAGCTGTTTCGTGATTTCTGCAATGGTGCTGGTGTTGAGGCTTTTGAGGTAAGTTGACTTCCAGTAGCAACGATCACGGCCCTTAGGGAACAGCCCGTCATAGAGAGTCTGGAGTACGCGGTAGGGCATGCGACCACTGAAATCTAGGAGGAGTTCGCCAAAGCTGCGCAATGGCTGGGTGATGCGTTCGCCATCCTCGGCCGGGCCATCATAGACCGTTGCAAGTGCCACCACCCGTCTGCCCCACGTGTTTTCTGGATAGGCGGGATCATTGGGGATTGTTGAGAATTCGGCAAGGCCAGTGACCTCATCCGGCGCGGTGGCCATGTAGTCGCGCCACTTCGGCAAGATCTCGTTGGCACGCTCCTCAGGATACAACGGGGCGCAGAACATTGTCTCATCGGCGATCGGATGAAGCCGGAACTCAAAATTCACGACAATACCAAAGTTGCCTCCGCCGCCTTTCAGCGCCCACAGCAGGTCAGGATTTTCAGTTTGGCTGGCTCGGATTAAGTGGCCATCGGCATTGACTAAGTCAGCGGCCAAAAGATTATCACAGCTCAGACCGCGAGTACCACGAAGCCAGCCAATGCCGCCAGAGAGGGTCAGGCCCGCCACACCCGTCGCCGAGATCAGCCCCCCGGGTGTTGCGCGGCCGAACGGCGTGGTCGCAGCATCAACATCAGCCCACAGGGCACCGCCTTCGACAAACGCCTGATCGAGATCCGGCGACACCCGTACAGCATTCATAAGGTTCATATCAATCATCACGCCACCATCGCAGACGGCATAACCCGCAACATTGTGGCCGCCACTGCGCACTGTGATGACGAGACCGTGGCTTCTGGCGTAGTTAACCGAAGCAACGACATCGGCGGCATTACGGCAGCGGACGATCAACGCGGGTCGTCTGTCAATCATGCCATTCCAGACCACCCGCGCAGCATCGTAGGCGGGGCTGCCAGGTTCGAGCAATTCACCGCGTATTTGGCTTCTGAGTGCCTCATGAGTCATGTTGGGATCTCCAGTTCGTTCCAGGCACACTAGTAGAGGCCTCTATTCCGTACTAAAGTGCATGTTGCCCAAAAACGGTCATTCCTGCCATGCCTGGACTAGACGGTCGAATAAATGTTGCTATTCTCGCGGTGCCGGAAGTTACGGCTTCAGCGCTCTTCGGCATGTTCGACTTGTTCTCCTCACCTGGTCGTGATTGGTCTTTCATCGTTGCGGGTGAAGCGGGCGACCAACGTATGCGCCCCTACATTGTCGCCCGTGATACCAACGGCTTTCAGGCCGCCAACGGTATTTGGATAAAGCCTGATCACGATTTTTCCGATTGCCCGCGACCGGATATTGTTTGCATTCCGGATTTCTTTGTGAATCCCGGAGACAGCGTGGCGGGGCAATACAACGCCGAAGCCCAATGGCTGCAAGCGTGCCACCAGGACGGTGCGATGATGGCCAGTGCCTGTTCTGGTGCAGTGCTACTGGGCGAGGCCGGGCTACTTCTGGATTGCGAAGCAACAATACATTGGGGCTATGTCAATACCCTCACCAACAACTATCCGGGAGTTAAAGTGCGCGTTGACCAATCGCTGGTCCTGAGCGGTGTGGCGCAAAGGATCGTCATGGCCGGCGGCGGGTCGAGCTGGCAAGACCTCGCACTCTACCTCATCGCCCGGTTTGTCGGTCTGAAGGAAGCGATGGAGGTCGCAAAGGTCTACTTACTGCAATGGCATGACCTAGGTCAGCAGCCTTTTGCTTCGCTGATGAGCCTCCGGCAATCAAGCGATGCGGTGATCAACAAATGCCAGGAATGGTTGGTGGTGAACGCCAGGACCCGAGCCCCGGTCGCCGCAATGGTGACCTTTTCTGGCCTCCCGGAGCGTTCCTTCATGCGCCGCTTCGCCAAGGCGACCGGCATGTCGCCGCTCGATTATGTTCATGCGCTCCGGCTCGAAGAAGCAAAGCAGTTGCTGGAGACGACCGATCTCCCTGTCGAAGCTATCGCCAATGAGGTTGGTTACGAGGATACAAGCTTCTTTGGTCGCCTGTTCCGCCGCAAGGCAGGTATAACACCCTTACAATATCGCTTGCGTTTCAGCTCCCTGCGTCAGGTTCTTGAACGGAATTAAGGTGGCTTGAATGACCGCTTCTGGTCAAACTCGGGAGTCAACCAGTGGCAGCGCCATGTCTGCTTTACATCTGAAAACGGACATATTGCTGGGGCGCCTCACCCCCTGGGCCGTGAAATGAACAAGACCCTCTGTCTGTATATGGCAGCCCCCCATCACTGAGGGTTTGGCTTTTTCCACTAATCCGAAGCTGTTAGCCTGCCGCACAAGCCATGGCAGGAAGCGTGTCCGTGGTATTTGGCTACGGGAAGCTAATGCAAAATAAGGGAGTACAAAATGAAAAAATATATTCTAGCCGCTTCAATGGTGATGGCCTTGGCCGGTCCGGCTTCTGCCCATCAGTGTCCGAGTCTCATGGGCAAAATCGATGAAGCAATGAAGACCACCGCGGCCGATGCCGACACAAAGGCAAAAGTCATGGCGCTCTACGACAAGGGCAAGACCGAACATGAAGCTGGCAATCACGACGCTTCCGAGGCTGGCCTAAACGAAGCTCTCAAGCTTCTGGGCATGTAACCCAGCCGACGGCCCCTTCAT
>JBAVOA010000604.1:0-4597 GCA_049691635.1 Aestuariivirga sp.
GGCCTGCGACGCCTACGCCCTGCACATGCCAGACGCCGTTTTCGTCGCGCATGGTCCTGGCGCCCAGGGCCGCCATGGCCTTTGCCGTATTCACCACGTCTTCGGCTTCCAGAAGGCCCTTGATCGTGGTTTCACCGATGGCAATGGCGCCAAACATGAGAGCGCGGTGGGACATGGATTTGTCGCCGGGAACCCTGATCCGCCCTTTTAAACCGGTGGCTTTGCGCGAGATCAGGGATTGGATTTTGGGCGGAGATTGGGTCATTTCGACAGTTTCGATACACGGGTTGAATTGTACTGTCACCCCCTTGCCAGCCCGGGCTTTGACATTCGCCAAGACCCGTGGCATGGGAGCCTCAATTCACCGTGTTTATGCGATCTCGAAAGGATCAACCGTGGTCAAAGCTGAACTCGGAACCAAGCGGACATGCCCTTCATGCGCCACGCGGTTCTACGACTTGCTCAAGAATCCCATTGTCTGCCCGAAGTGCGGCGTCAGCTTCATTGCGGCGGCAATCCTCCCTTCAAAGGGTGATTATCCCGGCGCCATGCCGCCGCCCGTTGCCAAGGTCCGCGAAAAGGTTGAGGTCGAGGAAGGCGAGAACGCCGATGTCGAACTCATCAGCCTCGAGGACGTCGAGGAAGACGGCAAGGATGATGATGAAACCGCCGGGATCGAGGATGTCGATCTGGGCGAGGATGCCGAACCCGCCGATGCCGAGGAGGATGATACCTTCCTGGTTGTCGAGGAAGAGGAAGGCGACAATGTCTCCGGCCTGCTCGATGGCGGTGCCTCGGGCGGAAAAGAAGGCGAAGAAGAGGTCTGACGAAGTTTTGCTTGATTGTTGAAGGAGGCGGAACTAGTTTCCGCCCGCTTGCCAAAACCGGGACCGATTTTCCGGTTTAATCCAAAGACCAGTGGGGTCATAGCTCAGTTGGGAGAGCGCTTGCATGGCATGCAAGAGGTCGTCGGTTCGATTCCGTCTGGCTCCACCAATCACTTTCATGCGAGCCTGCGTTTGCAATTTCTACGTAGAATTGTTTTCTACTTCAGACACTTAGCTGAGTAGTGCACCAGAATTGGTCTCAGTAGTGAGACTTTCAGAACCATTTTGTGGGCCTGAACCCGGTCTTCTCTCGGCCCGCCAAAAAGATTTTCCCAGAATCCCAAAACGCGTTTCGGTGAGGTAGGTTCGTAAATGTTATGAGACTGGTTCGTATGTTTGCAGAAGCAGAAAAAAAGCATCAATCACCAGCGAGTTAGCTGAGGGATCCGGTAATTGTTGTGTTATGATGAACTAGGCGATGCCGAGTTGGCAACGCTGCTCATCCCAGCAGCCGGAAGTTCAGTTATAAGCGAAACGCCAAGGCCACGGGGCAGTCTATCCTCGTGAGCATTCCCGGCATTGCAGAGGTCACGGCCCTGGCGATCCTCGTCGAAATGCCCGCACTCGTCGCAGTGCGCTTTAACCCAGACCTCAAGGCAAAATACAATCAACTCGTCCAAGATGGGAAACCTGCAAAGGTCGCTCTCACCGCAATCATGCGCAAGCTCATCGTCATGGCAAATGCCCTGTTGCGCGATGGCCGGACCTGGGCGAAAATAAACCCTTGACGAAGACGGATACTCATATCGTCTGGTTCAGAAAATGCCGGTCAGGTCAAAACCACCAAGATGGCCGCCGCTGGATCTATCGCGCTCAATCTACGTTAACTTGCCAGCCCCGTAACCAGCCCCGGCATCTCTGGTTACAACGTAAAACTCTCAACGCAGGAACCTCGAAATTGCCTTCATTTCCCCCAACAGTCCACGCGGGCGGACAATCAGCATCTGGGCCAGCAAGATGCCGATTACGACGATCTGCAAGGCAGCAGTTCGAGCCTGATACTCAGCGGGAACAAAGGAACTCAACGCCGCTCCCGTCAGCGTCCACAATCCCCAGACCACCACTGCGCCAAGGAGGGCACCCCGGTTGTTACCAGGGCCCCCAATGATCAGCATGGCCCAGACTTGGAATGTGATGGCGGAGAGATAGTTTTCTGGTGAGATGAAGCCAATAAAATGTGCCTGAATTGCTCCTGCCAACCCCATGATGGCGCTACCCAACACAAAGGCTTGGATACGAAACAAGTTTGCATTCTTGCCGAGCGAAATAGCCGCGGTCTCGTCTTCCCGGATGGCGCGCAGCACGCGGCCCCACGGACTGCGAATAAGCCGTTCCAGAGCCGCATAGACCGCTACGGCGACGCCAAGCACAAGGCCTAGATTGGCGAAGTTGAATAACAAAGGTTGTTCTTCAAGGCCCCCAAAGGGCCTTGGAATGAAACCTATACCGAACGGGCCACCCGTGATGGACCCGGCATTCAGAGCCACGAGTTGAATGGCAGTGGCGATGCCAAATGTAGTGATCGCCAGATAGTCGGAACGCAGTCTTAAAGTGATCGCACCGACCAGCGCTGCCGCCAGTCCCGAGGCAACCATGCCCATGGACCAGCCGATCCAAATGGGTAACCCGAACCCGCCAAGTCTGCCATCAACGCCGGGCGTGGTAAGAATGGCAGATGTATAGGCGCCGATGGCGACAAAGCCGGCAATGCCGACGTTGAAAAGTCCAGTTTGCCCCCATTGTACATTAAGCCCGAGACAGATGATCCCGTAGCTCAGGGCCGTTACCAAGAAGAATGCGCCATAGCTTGCAAGATCAAGGATCATTCCTGCACTCCAAAAAGCCCTGCAGGCCTCACCAGCAAGACAGCAATCAGAATGATAAAGGCAATCGCCGCCCGATAATCGGCCCCGACAATTTGCACTGCCACTGATTCTGAGAAGCCTACGATAAGGCCGCCAACCACCGCACCCGGCATACTGCCAATACCGCCAAGAATCGCCGCAGCAAAAAGCGGAAGCAAGAGGTCGAAGCCCATGAAGGGCCTGATCTGCACGGTGATGCCTAACATGACGCCAGCCATGCAGGCAAGCGCCCCACCAATGATCCAGGTGGCCCGGATGACGCGATCGACATCGACGCCAGCAATACGGGCAAGGACGGGGTTTTCCGAAACGGCCCGCATGGCCCGACCCATCGCACTAAGTTTCATGTAACGATCGACCACGACAACGATCACGCCGGTCATTATCAAGAGAAAAATCTGGTCAGGCGTCAGTCTAATTCCAAGCCCGAACGGCACGGCCATCTGGATATCACGTGAGAAATAGCGTGGCTGAGACGTGAACAAAAACTCCAGCATGCTGCGCAGCGCCATTGACGCGCCAAAGCTAGCCATGACCATAACAATTGCATTGCCACGACTCCGCAATCGCGAAAACAATGCCCAATCGAGCGCCAATGCTAGGAGGCCTGTGAGCAAGGCGGCAAGCACAGCCGCAAAAATGACATACCATCCAAACGAGAGCGGACCTATGGTGCCAACATCTTCGCCAAGTAGCGCAGTGAACACGCCCACAACCGCCAATGCAGTATAAGTTCCCCAAGCAATGAATTCGCCGTGTGCAAAATTGGCGAAGCGCAATATCGAGTATGTCAGCGTGACACCGATAGCGCCAAGTCCGACTAGTGCGCCCATGATAAGACCATCAGCAAGAAATTGTAGATTCACGCAGCACCTGCTGCAGGTCGAACGCCGAGGTAGAGTCGGCCAATCGCCGGATCGCGGATAATGGCATCTGATGCACCTTCGTGCGCAATCTTCCCTTCCACGAGAATCAAAGCCCGGTCCGCAATTGCCAAGGCTGCTTTGGCGTTCTGCTCGACCAGCAATATGGTTGTGCCAGCCGCCCTGATTTCAATGAGCTTTGAGAAGACCTGCCCAACCAATTTGGGCGAAAGACCTGCTGAGGCTTCATCGAGCATCAGCACCTGCGGCTTTGTTATGAGGGCACGAGCCACCGCCAGCATTTGACGTTGGCCACCGGAAAGGCGGCCAGACGCCAAGTGGCGCTGACGAGCGAGATCCGGGAAAAAGGCAAACACTGCGTCGATCTGCACTTGCCTTTCTGCTTTGGGCAAGACGTCCGCAGCTAATTTCAAGTTATCAGCAATGGACATAAGCCCGAAAACGTTCTCTGTCTGCGGCACAAAGCCCAGGCCGGCGCGCGCCAGTTCATGCACTTTGGCATTTGTAATATCTTGACCCTTAAACAATACACGACCGGCGAACTTCGTAACCAGTCCTCCAAGTGCCTTAATCAAGGTCGACTTGCCTGCGCCATTGGGGCCAAGAATGGTCACGATCTCCCCTTGCAATACATGCATTCTGACACCCCGCACGATGGGAGCGCCAACGTCATAGCCAGCCTGCAAATCCTCAACCGCAAGAATGGCACCGGTCATTGCAGGCCACCACCGAAATAGGCATCAACGACGGCGGGCTGGTTGACGGCTGCAGCAGGTGTTCCTTCAAAGAGGATTGTGCCCGCCGCCATCACAAAAACTTTCCTACAGAGGCGCGAAACCAAATCCATGTTGTGTTCTATGATGAAAACTGTAACGCCGCGACGGTTGATTTCTGCAATCCGATCGATAATCATTTCAAGGAGTGAGGGATTGACACCCGCGCCAGGTTCGTCAAGAAGAAT
>JBAVOA010000605.1:0-1712 GCA_049691635.1 Aestuariivirga sp.
GCTCTGGCCCTGCTGGTTGGCAATGCTGAGTGCTTGAACGCCCAGCTGCTGTTGTACCTGCAGCGCTTGCAGCTTGGTGGATTCCTCAGTCATATCGGCATCGACAAGTGTGCTGATGCCACGGTCAACGGCATCCATCAAGGCAGTCACAAAGTTTCTCTGCAGACTGACGCGCTGCTTGGTGGCACCGAGCGTGCTGGCCGAATCAGTCATCTCGGAAATTGCAGTGTCAGCTCCTGAGATATAACCTTCGAGCGTCGTTAGGTCGGCAGCGCTGTCCGTCAAGGCTGATATGTCAACAGCGGCAACACTCGTACCCACTGCGGCAATCGCCCCGGTTGCATCGCGCAAACCGTCAATGATTCCAACTGCCGTTGCGCTTGTATCATAAAGCTTTGTACCCGATGTATCTACGCTGATAGTACCAATCGAAATTGAACCATTAGACGCACGGGTAAACGATGCAACAATTGACTTGGTTGCGTTGTAGGACACCGCCGAAGAATCCGTTGAAAGCCAATTCTGGCCGGAGAAGACAGCAGAATCACCAATGCTCCGCAGCTGGTTCTGCAGTTCTGTGATTTCGGACTGGATCTTGCCACGATCAACGCCAGGCTGACGGGCGGCAACCAGTTTGTTCTTTATTTCCTTGGCTACATCAATGGCGCTGTTGGTTGCGGTATAGGCAACGTCGATGGTGGCTGCGCCAAGCCCCAGTGCGTCCTTCACGGTGGAAAGAGCGGAATTGTCCGAGCGCATCGTGGTAGCGATTGACCAATAGGCTGCATTGTCTTCAGCCGAACCCACACGGTAGCCGGTAGAAATCCGCTTCTGGGTAGTCTCAAGCGCCATATTGGTCTTATTGAGACTCTGCAATGCAGTCATGGCAGATACGTTTGTGTTGATGCTCGACATAGTGGATTATCCTCATTCGCAAATTTTCAATTGAAAGGACATGCCGGATTGGACCGGAATAGCAGGATGGCATAATGCCCATGAGCGCTTTGGCTCAGACTGTCATGAAAACATCCTACAAAGTCTTGGTTTATAATTTACTAAAGCAAATAGGGCTGCACCCTTTCGGGATGCAGCCCTCATCGTCATTGACTGAACTAGATTCTAATTACCTGAAAAGCGAGAGAATGCTCTGACCCTGCTGGTTGGCGATGCTCAGTGCTTGGATTCCCAGCTGCTGTTGCACCTGCAGTGCCTGCAACTTGGTGGATTCCTCGGTCATGTCGGCATCGACAAGCGTGCTGATACCACGATCAACGGCATCCATCAGGGCTGTCACGAAGTTTTTCTGAAGGTTAACCCGCTGCTTGGTAGCACCAAGCGTGCTGGCCGAATCGGTCATTTCCGAAATTGCGGTGTCCGCACCGGCAATGTAACCTTCGAGTGTCGTCAGGTCGGCGGCACTGTCGGTCAAGGCCGATATGTTAACAGCAGCAACACTTGTACCCGTCGCGCCAATCGCACCGGTTGCGCCGCGCAAACCGTCAATGATCCCAACTGCCGTTGCGCTTGTATCATAAAGCTTTGTACCTGATGTATCTACGCTAATAGTACCAATCGAAATTGAGCCATCAGAAGCGCGGGTGAAAGATGCGACGATCGACTTTGAAGCATTATAGCCGGTCGCCGAAGAGTCCGTTGAGAGCCAGTTCTGGCCAGAAAACACAGCGGAATCGCCGATGCTCTGAAGCTGGTTC
>JBAVOA010000606.1:0-1914 GCA_049691635.1 Aestuariivirga sp.
ACAGGCCGGACAGCAGGGTAGAGGCCTCGCCCAGCACATCCTCGAGGCGGCGCGGCCGGTTGGAGGCGGCAATCTCGGCATCGATGCGGGCCCGCTCGCCGGGGGAAACGGCGCCCACTTCCATCAGGGCATCGACAAAAAAACGCAAGCCCGCCTCGGTGGGGACACGGCCCGCACTGGTATGGGGCGAATAGATAAGCCCGGCATCCTCCAGATCCATCATCACATTGCGCACGGAAGCCGACGACAGGCCCGCCGGCAGAATGCGTGAAATGGTGCGCGAGCCCACGGGTTCGCCGGTTTCAAGATAGGTGTCCACCAATTGCCTGAAGATGTTGCGCGAGCGCTGGTCAAGGTCGGCAAGGCCCGAGGGCCTGTCGTCAAACAGAGGGCGGGGTGGAATAATGCTCATGGGGATAATGTAGGGGGTGACGGGGCGGTTGTCATGGGTGGATTTGGGGTGGGGTGCGGTTGCTTTTTGGCCCAGAGCTGACACGGTTAAAATGATTATGCTATGAATTTGATAGGAGATTAAGTACGGGGAGATAACACCATGGGCGGCACTTTGCTGGATCGTGAATTGTCCAAAGCACAGATGGATGGTTTGGTCGTTGACCGGAACCATGCCGAGTACGACAAATACCGCAGGATATGGAATGGTCTTGCGGACCGGCGGCCCGCGGCGGTTGTGCGGGCCCGCACTGTTGATGATGTCAGGAAAACTGTCCGGCTCGCTGCCGGGCGTGGTGCCTTGCTTGCGGTGCGCAGCGGCGGGCACAGTCTTCCCGGGTTTTCCACCTGCGATGATGGACTCGTGCTTGACCTGTCGCTTATCAATAATGTTGCGGTGGATACCGCCGCAGGCGTTGCGGAAGTTGGCGGCGGGGCGCTGCTCGGTGATCTCGACAAGGCAGGGGCGCGCGCCGGGCTTGTTACCCCGGCAGGCGTGGTATCGCACACCGGGGTTGCCGGGCTCACGCTGGGCGGCGGCATGGGATGGCTGAGCCGGAAGTTCGGCTTGACCATCGACAATCTTCTCGGTGCAGAAGTGGTCACGGCCGATGGGCGGCTGCTCTGGGCAAGTGCCGAGTCCGAGCCGGACCTGTTTTGGGGATTGCGCGGCGGCGGCGGCAATTTCGGCGTGGTGACAAGATTCAAGTTCCGCATGCACCCGCTAGGGCCGCTTGTCGTAGGTTCCTGGATCTATTCAGCCAATGACTGCGACACAGTATTTCAGGGCTTCGAAAGGTTATCTGCAAATGCACCGCGCGAGTTGACCAGCAATTTCACGTTTACTTCAACCCAAGTGGTGGTCACGGCCTGCTGGTCAGGGGCCTCGAAAGACGCGGAAGCAGCTGTCGCACCCTTTGGAAAACTTGCAGCGCCACTCTCGGGCTCATTTGGGGCCATGGCCTATATCGATCTCCAGAAGCGGCACGACGAAGAAATGGCCTGGGGCAAGCGCTATTACTCCAAGGGCGGCTTTCTGGGAAAAATCAACGATACCGCCATTGCCTGCATGAAGAAGGAAATCGCTGCGGTCCCGGCGGCAGAGTCGGATATTTATGTGCTGCAGATCGGCGGCGCCATCACCGACATTGATGAGAATGCCACCCCCTATTCCGGACGTGCCGCCAGCTATTACTGGCTGACAAATTCCGTATGGAACGAACGTGCCGACGATGCCCGCTGCATGGGCTGGGGGAGAAAAGCGGCAAAGAGCCTCTCTGCAATTTCGATGCAGGGCAACTATGTCAACGAACAGGCGGACTTCGGAAAGGATGTTGCGTTAAACGCCTATGGAGTAGAAAAATACGCCCGGCTTGCGAAACTCAAAGGACGCTATGACCCGGCAAATCTTTTCCGCCTGAACCAGAACATTGAGCCGGCGCCCTAGGCGCATTGCCTATGAAC
>JBAVOA010000607.1:0-3142 GCA_049691635.1 Aestuariivirga sp.
ACTGCGCTGCAGTATTGCTTAATTCGAAAAAAAATGAAAAAAGGTCGCATAGAAAGATTTGGACCATGTCATGACTCAACTGAGCCCGCGGCAACATCAAATTCTCGCTCTGGCGCGGGCCACGGGCACGGTTCAGGTCGATGATCTGGCGGCACGTTTTGATGTCACTCCGCAAACCATCCGCAAGGATCTTAACGAACTTTGTGACGGAAGATTGTTGGCGCGCACCCATGGCGGGGCCATGCTTTCGTCGGGCGTTGAAAATGTGGCCTATGAATCGCGCCGACAACTTGCCACGGTTGAAAAGCAGGTCATCGGCCAGCGTGCTGCCGCACTCATTCCCAACAATTGTTCGCTCTTCATCAACATCGGCACGACGACGGAAGAAGTGGCGCGCGCCCTGGTGCACCACGAGGGGTTGCTGGTCATCACCAACAATATTCATGTGGCGATCATCCTTATGCCCTGCCCCAAGATCGACGTGATTATTGCCGGCGGCGTGGTGCGCCGTAGTGATGGCGGCATCGTTGGCGAACAGGCGGTGGACCTCATCGCCCAGTTCAAGGTCGACTATGCGGTGATTGGTGTCTCGGCCATAGATGATGATGGCGCCATGCTCGATTTTGATTACCGCGAAGTGCGGGTGGCACAGGCCATCCTGAACAATTCTCGCAATATCATCCTGGTGGCGGACGCGATGAAATTTACCCGCTCCGCACCCGTGCGCATTGGTCATCTTTCGCAGCTTGACGTTTTTGTGACAGACAGGCAACCGCCCGATGCGATCGTTGAGCTGTGCCAGCACAGCGGGGTTGAGCTTGAGATTACCAATGCCGGACAAAATTTTGATTCTACAACGCAGGCCGCAGAATAATGATATATGATTTGTTTGTGATTGGCGGCGGCGTGAATGGTTGCGGCATTGCGCGGGATGCCGCAGGGCGGGGCCTGAAGGTTATCCTCGCAGAACAGGGCGATCTGGCCTCGGGCACATCTTCGGCCTCCACCAAGCTTATCCATGGGGGCCTGCGCTATCTCGAGCATTACGAATTCCGCCTGGTGCGCGAGGCCTTGATCGAGCGCGAGGTGCTGCTCAAGGCGGCGCCGCACATCATCTGGCCGCTGCGCTTTGTGCTGCCCCACCACAGGGGCTTGCGTCCGCGGCACCTCATCCGCCTGGGGCTTTTTCTCTATGACCACCTCGGCGGCCGCAAGATCCTGCCACCGACCCGCAGCATCAATCTGCATCACGATATCACCGGCGAGCCGCTCAAGCCGGAGTTTGTTCACGCCTATGAATATTCCGATTGCTGGGTGGAAGATGCAAGGCTTGTCGTGCTGAATGCGCGGGACGCGGCGGACCGGGGTGCTGAAATCCGTACACGGACGAAATGCACCAGTGCCCGGCGGGTGAACGGTATCTGGGAGATACGCATTCTGCCTGACGGCGGCCAGGAAGAAACAGTCAAGGCAAAGGCCCTCATTAATGCGGCGGGGCCTTGGGTAAGCTCTGTCCTTGGCAATATCGTGGGACGCAACAACCCGGACAAAATCCGGATGGTCAAGGGCAGCCACATCGTGGTCGACAGGGTCTATGACCATGACCGCTGCTATATTTTCCAGAATGCCGATGGCCGCATCTGCTTTGCCATTCCCTATGAACAGGATTTCACCCTGATCGGGACAACGGATGAGGATCATACGGGCGATCCCAGCAGCCCGCAGATCACTGACAGCGAGATCGACTACCTGCTCACGTCCACCAGTGAATATTTCAAGCTGCCGATCACGCGCGAACAGGTGCGCTGGTCATATTCGGGGATCAGGCCGCTCTATGATGACGGGGCGAGCAAGGCGCAGGAAGCGACGCGTGACTACGTCCTGAAACTTGATGCGGCGGCTGGCCAGGCTCCCCTGCTCTCGGTATTCGGCGGCAAGATCACCACCTACCGCAAGCTTTCCGAAGCGGTTCTGGAAAAAATCGTGCCGTTCTTTCCTGGAACCAGGAAACCATGGACGGCGGGGGCTTCCTTGCCTGGCGGCGACTTTCCCTTCGATGAAGTGGAAGCACGCATTGCCGAGCTGCAACGGAAATACTCCTTCTTCTCCCCGCAAAATGTACGGCGCATTTTCCGCGCCTATGGCACCAGGGCGGAGAAGATGTTTGACAATGCGCGTTTCGCCAAGGACATGGGCAGGAGTTTCGGCCCCTTAAGCGAGCGGGAAATCAACTATCTCATTACCGAGGAGTTTGTGCGCCAGCCTGACGATATCCTGTGGCGCAGGTCGAAGCTGGGCTTGCATCTCTCGAGGGAAGAGCAGGCGGCGTTGCGCGAGCACATGAAACCCGCGGTCAAACAGAAGATTTCCAAACGCGCGAAGGGATAGAACATGCCCGATTTCATACTTGCCATTGATCAGGGCACGACCTCGTCGCGGGCCATCGTCTTTGACACGAAGCTCAAGCCCAGGGGCTCCGCCCAGAAGGAATTCAAGCAGTATTTCCCAAACTCGGGCTGGGTTGAGCATGATCCGGAGGAAATCTGGAAATCAGTGCTCGCCACCTGCAAGGCGGCTATAGCCAAGGCAAAAACTGCACCGAAGAACATTCGCTGCCTTGGCATTAGCAACCAGCGCGAGACCACGGTGGTGTGGGATCGCAAGACCGGCAAGGCCATTCACAGGGCCATTGTCTGGCAGGACCGGCGCACGGCGGGAATTTGCGCGGCGTTAAAGGCGCAAGGCCGTGAAGAATTATTCCGCGAAAGAACCGGCTTGTTGCTTGACCCCTATTTCTCGGGCACCAAGGTGGCGTGGATTCTTGATCATGTGAAGGGTGCCCACGAACGTTCCGAGCGGGGTGAATTGTGTTTCGGCACCATCGATTCGTTTCTCATCTGGCGGCTCACGGGCGGCAAGTCCCATGTGACGGACGCGACCAATGCCTCGCGCACCCTGCTCTATAACATTCACAACGGCGCATGGGACGGCGAGCTACTGAAAATCCTTGGCGTGCCCCGCGCCATGCTGCCGGAAGTGAAGGACTGCGCGGCGGATTTTGGCGTGAGTGAAGCCAAGTTCCTGGGGACCGCCATTCCGATCTTGGGCGTGGCCGGAGACCAGCAGGCGGCAACCATCGGAC
>JBAVOA010000608.1:0-7115 GCA_049691635.1 Aestuariivirga sp.
TCTCTGGATGGCGCGCCATGGCCGCGCCCTTGCCGGCGAATTGAAACAGGCGGGGCGCGAAGTTCTTGAAGGCAAGAAGCCGCTGCTGGCACTTGCCATTGTGGTGGGTGCGGCCGTGCTGCGCGAGGGTTCCGAAGTTGTGCTGTTTCTCTACGGCGTTGCAATCAGCGATGGGGGATCGGCGGCGAGCATTGTTTCTGGCGGGTTTGCCGGATTGGCACTCGGCGCCCTCGTCACCGGCCTCACCTATCTTGGCCTGCTCAATATCCCGACCCGCCATCTCTTTACGGTGACGAGTTGGCTCATCGCATTTTTGGCTGCGGGCATGGCGGCCCAATCCGCTTCGTTTCTCGAACAGGCCGGACTTGTCGAGTTTCTTGGAAGCACTGTCTGGAATACTTCCGGCATCCTGTCAGAGAAAAGCATCCCAGGCCGTGTCCTGCACACGCTCATAGGTTACAGCGACCAGCCAACCATACTCCAATTCGTGGTCTACCTGGCCACGCTCACAGCAATTTTCGTGCTGACAAAGCTCGCCAGTAAACCGCGTTTGGCGCCGGCCTGACCCGCAGGTTATTACTTGCCGTCGAGCTTTCGGGCCCTGCGCAGTTCCGGGAACCAGCGCGACCAGAGGAAGGCCACGGCCATGGTCCCTGCCCCGCCGATGGCCACTGCTGAAACCGCTCCTATCCAGGCTGCCACAACACCGGCGCGGAACTCGCCAAGTTCATTGGAAGCACCAATGAATACCCGGTTCACCGCATTCACCCGGCCCCGCACCGCATCCGGTGTCCACAATTGCTTCAGCGTTTCGCGCACATAAACGCTCACCATGTCGCAGGCCCCCATGAAAGCGAGGGCGGCAATCGACAGGGGAACGGATTTTGAGACGCCAAACACCACCGTGCACAGGCCAAAGCCCGCCACGAACAGAAACAGGATCACACCAGCCTTGTCCCTGATCGGAAACTTGGAAAGCCAAAGCGCCATAAAGATCGCGCCTATTCCGGGTCCGGCCCGCAGCAAGCCAAGCCCCCAGGGCCCAACCTCCAGAATGTCGCGCGCATAGATCGGCAAAAGCGCCACCGCCCCACCAAGCAGCACGGCAAAGAGGTCAAGCGATATTGCTCCCAACACGACCTGCTCGGACCTGATGAATTTGAAACCCGCCAGCAAGGTTGAGAAATTGGTTTCCTGTGCATGATTTTCCTGGGGCACATGGCCGATCAGGGCGACACAGGCAATTGCCAGAACCATCAGGCACACGGCAACACCATAGGCAAATTCCCCTGAAATTCCGTAGAGCAATCCGCCCGCGACCGGGCCTGTAATGGTCGTGACCTGCCAGGTCATGGAGTTAAGCGAGATGCCATGCGCCAGTGCGTTCTTGGGCAGCAGATTGGGCGCCAGCGCGTCCGCTGCGGGGTTCAAGAAGGCCCGCGCTGTACCGAAACCTGCGAGGATGATGAATATCGGCCACACGTTGCCGAACGCCGAATGGGTGAAGACCAGCAGTCCCGTTGCGCAAACAACTTCAACCAGCAGGCACAGACCGATGATCAGGCGGCGGTTGAACTTGTCGGCAATAAGCCCCGTCACCAGAACCAGAAGCAGGGCGGGCAGAAATTGCGCCAATCCCACAAAGCCAAGATCCAGCGGATTGCGGGTGAGGTCATAGACTTGCCAGCCCACGGCGACAGACATGATCTGGACCGCAAAACCAGCGGAACCCAGGGCCGACAGATAGAACACATAGGGTTGATGGTGGAGGGCATTCGAGGAGGACGTCATGGTCCTTGGTGCCATGAAGCAGAGCTGCAAGTCAAAACCAAATACACGTTCTCATGGCTATCCCGCCTTGCGCGGAGGGCTTGGACATCCCGGAACCGCCTGCTATAGCAACGCCAAATTCCGGCTCAATTCATGAGGCTTCCCAAATGACCAAGATAAAAGTCGCCAATCCCGTCGTTGAACTCGATGGCGACGAGATGACCCGCATCATCTGGGACCTGATCAAGAAGAAGCTGATCTATCCCTATCTCGATATTGACCTGCATTACTATGATCTCTCGGTCGAAAACCGCGACGCCACCAGTGACCAGGTGACGATCGACTCGGCCAACGCAATCAAGAAATATGGTGTGGGCGTGAAATGCGCCACGATCACCCCCGATGAGGCGCGGGTGAAGGAATTCAGCCTCAAGCAGATGTGGAAATCACCCAACGGCACGATCCGCAACATCCTGGGCGGCGTCATATTCCGTGAACCCATCATCTGCAAGAACGTGCCCCGCCTTGTGCCTGGCTGGACCAAGCCCATCATCATCGGCCGCCATGCTTTCGGCGACCAGTACCGCGCCACCGATTTCACCTTCCCCGACAAGGGCACCCTCACCATCAAGTTCGTCGGCGATGACGGCAAGGTCATCGAGAGGGAAGTGTTCAAGGCACCGGGCGCAGGTGTGGCAATGGCCATGTACAACCTTGATGACTCGATCAAGGAATTTGCCCGCGCCAGCCTGAACTATGGCCTGAACCGCAATTTTCCAGTCTATCTCTCAACCAAGAACACCATTCTCAAGGCCTATGATGGCCGCTTCAAGGATATCTTCCAGGCGGTCTTCGAGGCTGAATTCAAGGCAGAATATGACAAGCGCGGCCTCACTTATGAGCACCGCCTGATCGACGACATGGTGGCCTCCGCCATGAAATGGACCGGCGGCTATATCTGGGCCTGCAAGAACTATGATGGCGATGTGCAGTCCGATCTCGTGGCCCAGGGCTATGGATCACTTGGCCTGATGACGTCAGTTCTGATGACGCCCGATGGCAAAACTGTCGAAGCTGAGGCGGCCCATGGAACTGTGACGCGCCATTATCGACTGCACCAGCAGGGCAAGCAAACGTCAACCAATTCGGCAGCATCGATTTTTGCCTGGACCGGCGGTTTGAAACACCGTGCCAAGCTTGATGATAACGCGGCCCTGGCAAAATTTGCCAGCACCCTTGAGGCTGTCACCATTGCAACCATCGAAGAAGGCAGCATGACCAAGGACTTGGCAGTCCTGGTGGGGCCAGAACAGAGTTGGCTTTCCACTGAAGGTTTCATCGGTGCGATCGACAAGAACCTTCAGAAGGCGGCGGCCTGACCGGTCACGCAGTCTGCTCGCAAATATCGAGCAACCGCGGCAAATCCACGGGCTTGCCAAAAACCCCCGAGGCGCCACTTGCCATGGCCTTCTTGAGCAGTTCATCGGCACTATAGCCCGTCATGAAATAGACCTTCGCGTCGGGCCGTTGCTCACGGATTTCGAGGAAGCTTTCCACTCCGTTCTTGCCGGGCATCATCACGTCAAAGAAGCCAAGGTCAAATGCATCGGAGCGATAGGCATCAATGGCCTCCTGGCCGCTGTAAGCCACCTTCACCTTGTGGTCCTCCATGGAAAGAAGCTCAGCCAGGGCATCCGCGTTGTCGGCATTGTCGTCAAGTACAAGGATAGAAAGTGCACGCGCCATGTCAAGCAGCCTCCTCAAATGTTTCTATAATGGGGAACCAGGCAGTAAAGCATGAGCCCTTGCCCGGTGCCGATGTAACATCAAGTCCGCCGTCATGCTCTTCAAGGATCTTCCCAGCAGGCAGACCAGGACCGGCACCGAAACTCTTGGTCGTGAACAGGGGTTCTCTGATTTTGGAAGGATTTTCCTCGGAAATTCCAGGGCCGTTATCTACAACACTGATCTCAATGCCACGCGCGGTGCGGATTGACGTGATGTTGATGTTTGGAACAAAGCTGGGATCAGCGGGGATTTCATCGCCCCCAGCCGCCATGAACTCCTTTGCCTGGTGCGCTGGATAGAAACCGGCGTCTGAAAAGCCTGATAACCCATCAGCTTCGGAGCCGATGATCTTGCAATGGGCTTCATTGGAAAAAACAAACTTCAGATCCTGGTCCTTGAAGAAAATCGAGGTGGGCAACAAGTCAAGAAGCTGAAGGAGCACATCAATGCTGTTGATGGGCGAAACCGGTGTTTTCCCGTGAACGGTCATAGTGATTGTCTCTCGCCAGAGCAAACCGGACAAACAGTCATGCGGCTAACTTTTCCAACCGGTCCAGAAGCACCAGCGGATCGAAAGGCTTGTTCAGGATCCCCGTTAAAACAACATCGTCAAACAGCGCAAGATCCTTGCCATGTTCGGAGGCATTTCCAGTGATAATGATCGTAGGCACACTGTGTCCTTGTTTCTTCAGTGTGTTGTAGACATCAATACCGTTGATCAAGGGCATCTTCAGGTCAAGCACGAGGACATCGACTCCCCCGGCGAGCATCCGCGATATGGCATCGCGGCCATTGCGGACCAGTTCGCAGCGATAGCCATTGTGGTTGATGAGCTGGGCCAGCGTTGGGCCAAAGTCAGGATCATCTTCTGCAACCAGGACAATCCCGGAAGATCCAAGTCCCGAGACTGATTCCAAAACTTGATAGAGGTTGACCGGTTTTGAGAACACCCCCATGGCACCTCCTGCCATGGCCTGCTGAAGGAGCTGTTCAACACTGTACCCGGTCATCATGTAAACCTTTGCCGCAGGTTTCAACCTCTTGATCTCAAGAAAGCTTTCCACACCATTCTTGCCAGGCATCATCACGTCCATGAATGCGATATCGAAATCTTCCTTGAGATAGGCCGCAATCGCGCCTTCACCATCGTAGACAACAAGTGGCCGATGGCCTTCCATTTCAAACAACTCACCCAGCGAATTCGCGTTATCCGCGTCATCGTCTACGATGAGTATGCGTAATGACCGTTTCATGCGGCTTTCTCCCCACTGTCTTCGTGAATAGGCAGCCACAATGTAAACGTAGCGCCCTTTCCTTCGGCGGAATCGATATCGAGACCGCCGCCATGCTGTTCAAGTATCTGTTCAACTGCCGAAATTCCGAGTCCGGTGCCAAAGTTTTTGGTCGTAAATAGCGGCTCGCGGATTCGTGTCAAATTCTCCGCAGAAATACCTGGCCCATTGTCGGCCACACTGATCTCGGCGCCGCGCGATGTCAGTCTCGTCTTGATCGTAATGACCGGTGTATCAGTGAATCGCGCTTTCGGATCATCTCCCTTTCCGACTAAAGCTTCGGATGCGTTTGACAGCAAATTGATGACGGCGCGTTCAAGGCGCCCGGGCTCGAGATTCACCAGCCTTTCGCCAAGACCGAAATAACACTCGATCGAAACAAGCTCCGGAAGCTTTTGCGCCTCCGTCTGGACGAGTTTTTCAAGCCATACGTCAAGAACAGTAGGCTCGGGCTTCACAGCTTTGGAACGGGAGAAATCAAGGAGTTGGGTGATGATGTTATCGCAGCGGATGACACCATTGTTGATGCGTTGCAATTGCGGCTCCACGCCGAGGCCCTTGTCCTTGATCTTGCGCGCCAACAGATAAGTCGAGGTTCTCACCGTACTCAGGGGATTTCGGAGTTCGTGGGCAACCGTCGCCGTGAGGTTGCCGAGCTGCGCCATTTTACCTTTGCGGAGTGCTTCCTCCTGGGCTACCCGGAGTTGTTTTATGTTATCGCTGAGCTGCCGGTTCAGCACGCCCATCTCGCTGTTGACGTCCTGGATTTCCCTCGAAAACTGGAGCGCCTGTTCGTGAGCTTCAGCGAGAGCACTGTGAGTCTTCTCCAACTCGGTAAATTTCCGCTTGAGCAGTCGTCCCATGAAATGTACATAGCCGGCCACGGCGCAGATCATCAATGCCATCAGAGCGCCGATAAAGAACTCGTAGTTTCTGAGTTTGGCAATCGTTTCATTTGAATCGTTGGCGGCTTTCAGCTTCAGCCTGCCAATCAGTTGGTTGAGATCCTTGATGGTGAATCGCAGCGAATCATAGCGCTCTACAATACGGGTGATAGCTATTTGGGCTCCGGCGGTATCCCCGGCTATGACCAAGGCCGATATTCCGTCCGCGTGCTTCTCAATGTCCGTCATAACGGCATCCAGTTGCCGCAATAGTGCCAAGGCTTTTTTTGCCGGTTTCTCGTCAACATGTTGGGGAAGTTGGGTGCGGAGGCGGTTGATTTCCTGTCGGAATTCGTAAGTCTTTGATTTGAAGATGGTCGCCGTGTTCCCTGGCGACTTGGTGCTGAGCACTTTCACATACGCTGACTGGGCATCCGCAGCGGCATCCGAAATGGTCCATGACGACGCCAGATGACGGTCAAAGTAGGAGGACTCCTCAATATTGGACTGGTAGACGCCGATCACCTTATGGCTGAGGTACAGACTGCAGAAAATGGCGACAAGATTGAACGCGGCAATGAGCAAATAGACGAGTTGCACTCTGGGCCAGGAATTCCGGCCGTTTTGTAGTGTTTCCGTCCCCAACGCCGCTGCTCCTGCCCTCTGACCCCAAAGCATTTGAAAAGCCACGGTGCTCCGATTATGGTAAACAAATGGTTGAAATCCCCGATTCAGGCCCAAATGAGCTTAAGAACGCCGGGCATTTCTCGGGCGGCTGCCAATGTGGGATGATTCGTTTCCATGTCACCGGTGCGCTCGGAAGAGCCGGTATTTGCCATTGCCGCATGTGCCAGAAAGCCTTTGGTTCTTGGGGGGCGGCCCTTGTCTCAGTCCCGGCAGAACAGCTGTCATGGACACGGGGGCAACCCGGCATATTCCGGTCATCTGCCATTGTGGCGCGCGGCTTCTGCCCCAGGTGCGGTACCCCGCTCTACATGCGCGAAGACGGCGACAACAATTTTGAACTGGCAATAGGAGCCTTTGACGAACCTTCCTGCGTCGGCCCCTTGACCGAGCAGGTCGGTGTGGAAAGCCGTGTCTCCTGGTTCGCAAGCATGCACCTCCTGCGGGAGCAGACGACAACGGAAACGCGCACACCGGAAGATCTTGCCCGGCTGAAGAGCCTGCAGCATCCCGACCACGACACGGACCACTGGCCATGAGTGCCGCGATTGCCGGTGGCTGCCAGTGTGGCCAGGTCCGCTATGCCGTCAGCGGTCCACTTTTCAACGCTCATATCTGCCACTGTCGCATGTGCCAGAAGGCGTTCGGAAACTTCTTTGCGGCCTTGGTCGGCGTTAACAAGGCTGACCTGCAATGG
>JBAVOA010000609.1:0-2067 GCA_049691635.1 Aestuariivirga sp.
CTGATGCGCCCCTCAAATATATTGCGTGGGCTTGGAATACGCGGATGTGGAATCTGCGCAAGTGCTGCAACCTCCATCACCGGATCGGCGATGATATCGGCAATTGGCGCATCGTCATCAGCAAGACGATTGACGAATGATGTGTTGGCGCCATTCTCGAGAAGCCTTCGCACCAGATAGGCCAGCAGGTCCTCATGGCTGCCGACCGGTGCATAAATGCGGCACGGCAGATTCATCTTGGAAGGCCCAACCACCTGCTCATAGAGCGCCTGCCCCATGCCATGCAGCCGCTGGAATTCATAGCCCCCCTGCTCGCCTGCCATGATCCTGATCGCCGCAATCGTGTGGGCATTGTGCGTGGCAAACTGCGGATAGAATGCGTCGCGGCTGGCCAGCATGAATTTGGCGCAGGCCAGATAGCTTACGTCGGTTGAGACCTTGCGGGTGAACAACGGGTAGCCTTCAAGCCCCGCCTCCTGGGCCCGTTTGATTTCCGTATCCCAATAGGCCCCCTTCACCAGACGCACCGGCAGTTGCCGCTGCGTGGACTTGGCGAGGTGGGCCAGCCATTCCAGTGCCGGCTTGGCCCGCTTGCCATAGGCCTGCACCGCAAGCCCAAGGCCATTCCAGCCTTTCAGCCGCGCTTCACCCGCCAGGCTCTCAAACAGGTCGAGCGAAAGATCAAGCCGGTTCACTTCCTCCGCATCGATGGTAAGCCCCACATTCAGCGACTTGGCAAGCACCGCAAGCTCAATGATCTGCGGCAACAGCTCCGCATGTACGCGCGCCTGCTGCTTGACTTCATAACGCGGATGCAGCGCCGACAGCTTCACCGAAATCGACGGTCGCGAAAATACATCTTTGCCCGTGGCCTTTGCCCCAAGTTTCTGCAGCGCCGCGCGGTAGGAGGCAAAATACTTCTTCGCATCCTCTGCGGTAAAGGCGGCCTCTCCCAGCATGTCATAGGAGAAGCGGTAGCCCTCCGCTTCCAAGGGCTTGGCAATGCCAAGGGCTTCCTCGATGGTGCGGCCCAAAACGAATTGCTTTCCCATGATCCGCATGGCCTGCTTCATGGCGCTGCGGATCACCGGCTCGCCGGAGCGCGTGATCAGGCGCTTGAGGTAGCCCGCCGTATCAAATTTTGTTCCCTTGCCAAGCTCGACGATCTTGCCCGTGAGCATCAGGCCCCAGGCCGAGGCGTTGACGAACATCGATTCCGACTGGCCCAGATGGCCTTCCCAGTCCTTGCCGCCGATCTTGTCGGCAATCAGCTTGTCGGCGGTTTCGGCGTCAGGAATACGTAAGAGCGCTTCCGCCATGCACATCAGCACCACCCCCTCCTCCGAGGACAGGGAGTATTCCTGCATGAAGGCATCGATGCCGCCCTGGGCCTGGCGGTTGGCCCGCACCGCAGCCACCAGGCCTTTTGCCAGATCGGCCACCCGCTTCTTGTTGTCAGCACTGAGCCGCGCCTCCGCCGCCAGTTCCTTGACCAGCAACGTTTCATCGGCAAAGAGCCGGGCGGAAATGGCGGAACGGGCGGGATTGACGGTCATGAAGGTCTCCGGAATGGACAGACATTGCCATAGCTGAAGAAATTGTTCTCGCCAATCTCTCCGGGTTATGCAGATATAACGCACAATGAAACCAAAGATTATTCGCACCCTAGAAGCATTGCACCGCGAAACGGCCAAGTGGCGGGGCGATGATCTCAGCATTGCGCTGGTTCCCACCATGGGCGCGCTGCATGAGGGCCACCTCACCCTGGTGGCCGAAGGCCTTGAGCGCGCCGACCGGGTGATCGTGAGCATCTTTGTCAACGCCAGGCAGTTCGGCGCCAATGAGGATTTGAGCCGCTACCCCCGCGACGAGGCGGGCGATGTGGCCAAACTGGCGGAAGCCGGAGCCCATTTGATCTTCGCGCCATCAGCCGACGAAATGTACGACGAGAACTTCGCCACAACTGTCTCCCTGAAAGGTCCGGCCAAGGCCAATCTCGAAGACAAGTTCCGCCCCCACTTCTTTGATGGAGTTGCCACCGTCGTGGCCAAACTCTTCATCCAGAGC
>JBAVOA010000610.1:0-3375 GCA_049691635.1 Aestuariivirga sp.
GTGTCGATCACCACTTTCATATAGGGCATCGTGGTGGTCAGCAGTGCCGACATGCCGAGAATGTCAGGGCCATGCTCTTCGATGGCGCTCAGATACTTCTCCACCGAATTGTTGATGCCGAGGTCGATCACCTCAAAGCCTGCGCCTTCCATCATCATGCCGACGAGATTTTTGCCGATGTCGTGAATGTCGCCCTTCACCGTGCCGATCACCATCTTGCCCAGTCGCGGCGCGCCTGTTGCAATGAGCAGCGGACGCAGGATGAACATGCCGGCCTTCATGGAATTGGCAGCCAGCAGAACTTCCGGAACAAACAGGATGCCATCGCGGAAATCGATACCGACAATGCGCATGCCTTCAACCAGCGCTTCGGTCAGAACCTTGTAGGGGGCCCAGCCGCGGCCAAGCAGAATGTGAACTGCGGTTTCAACCTCTTCCTTGAGGCCATCATAGAGGTCGTCATGGACCTGCAGAACCAGATCCTCATTATTGAGGGTGTTCAGATCAAGTTCGCCGTCATCGCTCATGGGGGACTCCGAGGGTGCAAGTATCGCTGCAGGATAGAGGAAATGCCTTGGCTTACGCTGCCATCACACGACATCCACATGCCGGAAAGCGACGGTTGAAGCAAGGGGATTTGGCAGCTAAAGGTGACGCCTTCCGATGGTTTTCCCCGAGAGTTAGAACGTGGCCCCCTTCCCAGATGTTGCAACCATTCGCGCGCAGTTTCCTGCCCTCGCCCTGAAGGACGACGGCAACGCCCGCATTTACTTCGACAATCCCGCAGGAACCCAGGTGCCCCGGCAGGTCATCGACCGCACGGTTGAAACCCTGGCCACCAAGAACGCCAATCTCGGCGGCTATTTCACCACCACACGGCAGGCCGATGAACTGGTGAATCTGGCTCATCAGGCGTGTGCTGATTTCTACAATGCCCGGAGTGCTGCCGAAATTGTCTTCGGGCAAAACATGACGACGCTGACCTTTCATATGTCACGCTGTCTGGGCCGCAAGTTCAAACGCGGCGATGAAATCGTTTTGTCGCGCATGGACCATGACGCCAACATCGCTCCATGGCTGCTGCTGGCCGATGACCTGGGGCTGGTGGTGCGCTGGATGGATTTCAATCCCGAGACCTACGAGTTCCCCGAAGATGCCCTGCGCAAGGTTTTGACCGGCAAAACAAAACTGGTGGCCTTGGGCTTGGCGTCAAACTGTACGGGCACCGTCAATGACGTGAAGGCTTTCGCGAAAGAGGCCAAGGCAGCGGGCGCGCTCGTTTATGTGGATGCGGTTCAATACGCGCCTCATTACGCAATTGACGTGCAGGACCTCGGCGCCGATGTCCTGGTGTCGTCCGCCTACAAGTGGTTCGGCCCCCATATGGGCGTGCTCTGGGCCCGCGAGGAACTGCTCAAGGAGACCTTCAGCTACAAGGTGCGCCCGGCTGGAGAGGAACTTCCCCACAAGTTTGAAACAGGCACCCTGAGCCACGAAGGCATGGCCGGCTGCCTTGGCGCCATCGAATACCTCGAGCAATTCGGCGACGGCGAAACGCGGGCCAAACGCATCGCGAAGGCCTGGGACCGGCTGGTTTCCTATGAGCACAAGCTCACGCTCCAGCTCATCGACGGTTTGCGCGGTGTGAAAGGCCTGACCATTCGCGGCCTCACCTCGGCCAACGCCCTGCACCGCCGGGTGCCCACCGTTTCTTTTACTTTGGATGGCCACCATCCCGATGCGCTTGCCAGGGGCTTTGCCGCGGACAACATGTTCGTCTGGTCCGGCCACAATTACGCCATTGAACCCGTGGGCCGCATGGGCCTTCTGGACAGGGGCGGTGTGCTGCGCGTCGGGCTGGCGCATTACAACACGGCACAAGAGGTAGATGGCTTTCTCTCCTCCCTCACCCGCATCAAGAAAAACTAGGAGCAAGAGCATGGCCTTCAACATCGCCGTCGTAGGTCTTGGCAAGATCGCCACGGACCAGCACCTGCCCTGCATTGCCAAGAACGCGGATTTCAAACTGGCGGCGGGTGTGAGCCGCAATGCCAAGCTGGACAATGTCCCCTGCTTTGAATCACTTGGACAACTCATCGCAAGCGGCATGGCCATTGATGCGGTGGCGCTGTGCACGCCGCCGTCGGTGCGGCTGGCAATGGCGCGGCAGGCCCTTGATGCGGGCTATCATGTGCTGATTGAAAAGCCGCCGACACCCACCCTGGGTGAAATGTTCGCCATGATCGATTATGCCAAGGCCAAGGGCCGCGTCCTCTATGCCACCTGGCATTCGCGCTATAATCAGGCCGTTGACGAAGCCAAACGGCGGCTCGCCGGAAAACAGGTTTTAAAACTCAAGGTCACCTGGCGCGAAGATGTGAAGCACTGGCACCCGGGCCAGGAGTGGATCTGGGAACCCAGCGGCTTTGGCGTGTTCGATCCCGGCATCAACGCGCTGTCCATCGTCACCAAAATCCTGCCTGAACCGATTTTTGTTGAAAGCGCCACGATTGAAGTGCCGGCCAACAAGGCCACACCGATTGCCGCGCAAATCCGCTTCAAGCGTGGCGACGGCATCAAGGCCGACCTCTCGGCCGATTTCGACTGGCGCCAGACGGGCCAGCAGACCTGGGACATTGAGATCACGGCCGCCGACGGCATGGCGCTCACCCTCCGGAAGGGCGGCAGCGTACTGGAGATCGATGGCAAGCTCATCATGGAAGCGCCACTGGAAGAATATGAAATGATCTACGCGCGCTTCGCCGGACTTCTGAAAAGCGGCGCGTCAGACACGGACGTTACGCCACTGCAGCTGATCTGCGATTGCTTCATGCTGGGAAGGCCGGTGCTGACGGAAGCGTTCTAGGTGCACACCGCTATAAATTGCGGCGGGAGCTTGAGTTGATGATGGACGCGCTTTTGAAGTCTTTTCCACGGGCTTAGGAGTCTTGGTGAGCATGGCGTGGAGAAGGGTATCGAACTTACTGAAGTAAGTTTTCATTTTCTAACCAATATAATATTATTTTCTTCTACTCTAACACTGATGGTGAACAACTGTTCTTCAGCATTGGCCGCATGGACCCTATAGGACATGTCAAATTTGCTTTCTCTGTCCATATTAAAACTGGCACTACATCCACCCCCTATCCCAAATTCCGACACAACCCACACACCAGCAGTATTGGTTTTACTCATCCTAGCGATTCTAAAAAGCGCATCGCTTGCAGGATTTATTCGACAATCTAAAACATCCACGGCCATATGGCGCGGAGTGATTGGATATGACATCCAAGCAACTGTGGGGGTTTGAGCGGGAACAATCGACCATAGTTCTACAATGACATTCTCGGCCACAGCAGGGCCGTTATTATGAAC
>JBAVOA010000611.1:0-2333 GCA_049691635.1 Aestuariivirga sp.
GAGGTATACCGGGCACGATCGGTGGTGCGTTGCGCATGAATGCCGGGGCCTATGGGGGCGAGACCAAGGACATTCTGATCGAGGCGCGCGCTGTCGACCGGTCGGGGAATATCCACGTGCTTACCAACGCGGACATGAAATACACCTATCGCCACTGCGGCGCGCCCGAGGACCTCGTGTTCACGCAGGCGCTGTTCCAGGGCCGCGCGGGCGATCCCGCCGAAATTTCCGCTGCCATGGACAAGATCACGGAAAGCCGAGAGGCCACCCAGCCGATCAAGAGCCGCACGGGCGGCTCCACCTTCAAGAATCCGCCGGGGAACAAGTCCTGGCAGCTGATCGACAAGGCCGGCCTGCGCGGCTTTGCCATTGGTCCTGCGAAGGTCTCAGAGCTGCATTGCAATTTCCTGATCAATGAGGGCGGGGCCACGGCCACGCAGATTGAAGAACTGGGCGAGACGATCCGAGCGCGTGTCAAAGCGAATTCCGGCATTGAGCTTGACTGGGAAATCATGCGCATCGGCATTCCGGCAGGTGAGGCATGACGGCGCGCGTTCCAAAAGACACCAGCGTTGCCGTCCTGATGGGCGGCTGGTCGGCCGAGAGGGAAGTGAGCCTCTCTTCGGGCGAGGGTTGTGCTGCGGCACTGCGCCGGGCCGGTTTCAAGGTCACGCCGATTGACGTCAAACGCGAAACGATCTTTTCCATCCTGCAGGACTTGCGTCCGGACGTGGCGTTCAATGCACTGCATGGCAAATGGGGGGAAGATGGCTGTGCCTCGGCGCTGCTGGAGACGCTGCAGATTCCCTACACCCATTCCGGTGTGCTTGCCTCGTCGCTGGCCATGCACAAGGAAAAATCAAAGCACATTTTCCGGGCGGTGGGCATTCCGGTTGCCGAAAGCGTTCTGGTTGAAATCGAAGTGGCGGCGAGCAAGCATCCCATGGCGCTGCCCTATGTGCTGAAGCCCGTCGATGAAGGATCAAGTGTCGGGGTTCACATTGTCACCGAACAGTCCAATGGACCAGCCGAGATCATTCTCGATGAGCGCAAGCTTTTCGGTTCGCATGTCATGGCGGAGCGCTTCATTCCGGGCCGCGAGCTTACCTGTGCGGTGATGGGTGTCGTTGCGCTGGGCGTGATCGACATCATTTCCAAGGTCGGTTTCTATGACTACCGGGCGAAATATGCCCCGGGCGGTTCGCAGCACATCCTGCCTGCCGACATTCCGAAAGACGTCTACCGGAAATGCCAGCAATATGCGCTCCAGGCCCACCGGGCTCTGGGTTGCCGCGGCGTCAGCCGGGCGGACTTCCGCTATGACGACACGCATGGGCCGGCGGGCGAACTGATCCTTCTGGAAATCAATACACAGCCGGGAATGACCGGAACCTCGTTGGTTCCCGAACTCGCGGCCCATTCGGGGCATTCTTATGAGGAGTTGGTGACATGGATGGTCAACGACGCGTCGGTCAACCGATGACACGGGCTTACGCCCGGGATTCCGGCTTCATGGCTCTCGGCCAGACGCGGCAGGTGCGCATGGCCGCGCGGATGAGCGCCGTGCTGTTTCTCGGCCTGACCATTTTGCACAGCATCATCCTCGGCGGCTACCTCAACTATGAAGGCAGTCCATGGATGAAGGTGCCCGGCAAACTGTCGAGCCTCATCGGCTGGGCTGCCGACGATATCCGGATCAAGGGCCTGGTTCATCAGGAGCCTGCAATGCTGCTCAACGCCCTGGGTATCAGGCCTGGTGGAAGCCTGGTGGGATTCGATGCGGCCAATGCCAAGACGCTGCTCGAGAACCTTGACTGGGTGGCAACAGCCACAGTGCAGCGCTCGTTTCCCAACACGCTGGAAATTTCCGTGGTTGAGCGCGAGCCTTTCGCCGTGTGGCAACGGGCCGGTTCCTATTATGTGATTGACCGTTCAGGCTCGGCCATCAGCAATGTCATGCCGGGAAAACTGCCGGATCTGCCCCTGGTCACCGGCGAGGGGGCGCAGTTTGAAGCCGCAAATCTTGTTAACCAACTGGAAGTTTCTCCTGACCTATCATCGAGGGTTCGTGGCGCGGCCCGGGTTGGACAGCGCAGGTGGAACCTTTATCTGGACAACGGCATCACGGTTTTGCTGCCGGAGACAGGGGTTGGGGAGGCTCTGGCGCGGGTTGCAGCACTTGATGCAAGCCAGCACCTGCTTTCCAAGGGGATCAGAAGCGTGGATTTGCGCTTTAACGGGCGGGTGATCGTGGGGATCGCCAGGATTGAAGAAAAGCCTTCGGACAAGGCGAGGGTGAAGTTGAGCGAGAACGAGTAACAGGTCGGGGAAGT
>JBAVOA010000612.1:0-1628 GCA_049691635.1 Aestuariivirga sp.
CGGTGTTGCACACGGCGTTGCGCAACCAGTCAAACGCACCAGTCATGGTGGCGGGCAAGGACGTGATGCCCGATGTGCGTTCTGTGCTGGCGGCCATGGCAAAATTTTCCGATGGCGTGCGGGCGAGCGAGATCACCGATGTGGTGAACATCGGCATCGGCGGCTCCGATCTTGGCCCCGCCATGACCACGCTGGCGCTGGCCCCCTACCATGACGGACCGCGCCTGCATTATGTGTCCAACGTCGATGGCGCGCATATCGCCGACACGCTGAAAACGCTCAATCCGGCCACAACCCTGTTCCTCATTGCCTCCAAAACCTTCACTACCATTGAAACCATGACCAACGCCAAGACGGCGCGGCGCTGGATCGTGGAGAAGCTGGGCGAGGCGGCGGTGGCGTCGCATTTCGCGGCGATTTCCACGGCGCTCGACAAGGTTGCTGCCTTCGGCATCGGGGCGGAACGGGTGTTCGGGTTCTGGGATTGGGTTGGCGGGCGCTATTCCATCTGGTCGGCCATCGGGCTTCCCCTGATGATTGCCGTGGGGCCCACGCATTTCAAGCACTTCCTTGAAGGTGCTTATGCGATGGATGAACATTTCAAAACGGCGGATGCGGCGTCGAACCTGCCGGTGCTGCTGGGGCTGATCGGTATCTGGCACCGCAATATCTGCAAACACCCGGCGCGCGCCATCATTCCCTATGACCAGCGCCTGTCGCGTTTTCCCGCCTATCTGCAGCAGCTCGACATGGAATCCAACGGCAAGCGGGTGACGAAATCGGGTGCTGCCTCAAAGAACGCCACCGGACCACTGGTCTGGGGCGAGCCCGGCACCAATGGCCAGCACGCCTTCTTCCAGCTGCTGCACCAGGGCACTGACATCATTCCGGTGGAATTCCTGATCGCGGCGGAACCCCACGAAAAGGGCATGGCGGAGCATCATACGCTGCTGATGGCCAATTGCCTGGCGCAATCGCAGGCGCTGATGAAGGGCCGCACGCTGGCGGAAGCCACGGCGCAATTATTGGCAATGGGCAAGAGCAAGACGGAGGCCAAGCGCCTTGCGCCGCACCGGGTGTTCACGGGGAATCGGCCTTCAGTGACACTCGCCTACAAGAAGCTTGATCCCTACACACTTGGCCGCCTCATTGCGCTTTATGAGCATCGCGTGTTTGTGGAGGCGGCGGTCTGGGACATCAATGCCTTTGACCAATGGGGCGTGGAACTCGGCAAGGAACTGGCCACGGGATTGCAGCCCGTCATGGAAGGCAAGGTTTCAACCGGGGGCCAGGATGCTTCGACTGCCGGGTTGGTCGCGCATTTGAAAAAACTTGGCAGGTAACTTGCCAATTATTCATTGAAGCTGCTTCTTCGACGCCATTGGTTGCCATAGCCCCTCACCCATCCTGCCTGGCTTCGCGTCGCAGGAGTGCCCCAACCCTCTCCCCATTCATGGGGGGCATAGTGATATGTCCCTTCGTTCTGGTTTCGCGACCACAGAGCCTCAACCCTTACCGATTGTATGCTGTGCAGGATGGCAAAGCGTGAAGTAAGTGGGGTCACTGAAGTGTCAGAGAAGGTTTGGCAACCTGTCATCTGCCCGATGTCAGCTTACACCCTGATAGCG
>JBAVOA010000613.1:0-2406 GCA_049691635.1 Aestuariivirga sp.
ATAGGCTACCAGGCCGAGTGCCGCTCCAAGAAACAGGGCCTGCAGGACGGAGCCCGATTTAAGGCCTGGAACTACGGCGAAAAACACGAGGCCGGCGGCATAGAGGAGATAGAAGGCAATGGCGGCGGGAAGTTGCGGTTCCTTGCGCAGAAGCGTTCCCATCTCGGCCACATAGGTGGACCGCGCAACCCACATGAGCCAAACGAGATCAATAAGCACAAAGGACACCAGAGTTGCGACATAGGCGAAGATATACTTTGTCATGATGACCTCTTGGACAATTCATTGGCGGTTTTCGAAATAGAAATTGTGGGATCGAGCGGACGTGGCCTGCTGACGAGCCGCATTCCCTTGAGCCAGAGCTTGGCGGCTTCCCAATGAATGCCGGAGATGATTTTCAACGGCAGGAGCGGCAAACTCAAAAACGACTTCAAGAGATTGGCATCGGTCAGGGGCAGTCTCGAACCTGCAAACCAGGCTTTGAGGCAGGGTCCCTCCTCCTTGGTCAAGTTTATGCCGAGCCTGAACTCATTACCCGGGACCTCGACCTTGAAATCGTAATGTCCTTCAACCTTGTTGAAGGGCGAGACGTAGAATTTCTTGTGGCAAGACTGCCTGCCGCTGTCATCCACGGGAATGACATAGGAGTGGCGTTCGCCGAAAGTATTGTTCACCTCGTAGACCATGAAGCAAAGCTTGTCGGCCACGTCAAAGCCGTAATAGACGGTCAGCGGATTGAAGACATAGCCCAAGACCCTGGGATAACAGAACATGAAGACACGCTTCACCTGGTGCCCGGGATCTGCAGCTTTCAGGACAGACCAGAGAAATTCGCGGACCGGTGTTCCATCGCCGGGGCCATGTTTTCGGTCATCAATACTGAAAAGATTAAAGCGGTTGTAGCTGAACAGTCTCAGGCGCTTCGCCAGTTGCGGCAGCTCATCGATATCGACAAAGAAATTGAAAACCCGGTAGCGGAGTTCGTGGCGCACTGGCGCCAGCCGCCGGTGCACGACGTCGCCTTTGTAGAGGCATGAACTCAAGCTGTTCATTCTGCCGCCTCCAGACGGGTGGGTTCCGCTGCGGGCCTCACGGGTGTCACGTGTATGCGGGCCGATTGGTCCGGAACATTCCAGGGGCGCAACATGCCACCCAACTGTTCAGCAACCGCCAGGCCCGACTGCAGTCCGTCTTCGTGGAAGCCAGCGCCGAAGTGCGCCCCGCAAAACCAAGTCCGGTGTTGGCCCTGAAGCGCCCATAGGCGTTTTTGTGCCTGCGAAGCTTCAGCCGTAAAAATGGGATGTTCATAGGAGAACTCACGTTCAACCAAATCTCTCGCAGGTTCACGTTGCGGGTTTAGGGTAACAAAGAAATTGGTCCCCGTGGGCAGAGGCTGCAGTGCGTTCATCCAGTAGGTGACGGTGGAGGACATGCCATGATCACTTCCCTCAGCCATGTAGTTCCAGCTTGACCATAGCCTGCGCCGGCGGGGCATCAATTGGGCGTCCCGGTGCAGCACTGCGCGGTTGCGCCCATAACGGAAGGCTGAAAGGCAATGAGCCTCTGCCAGCGTTGGATCACTCAGCAGAGCAAGCGCCTGATCCGCATGGGTGGCAATAACCACATGATCGAAACGCTCCCGGAACCCATGGGCAGCCAGTACCGTTACCCCGGCAATTGAGCGCTCGATAGCGTGCACCGGGTGACTGGTAACTATCTTGAAGCGACTGTCTTCTTTGAGCCTTTCGACATATTCGCGCGATCCGCCGGTTACGGTGCGCCATTGGGGCCGGTTATTGTATTTGAGCAATCCATGATTGGCGAGGAACCGGAGGAAAGAAACCGCAGGATACTCCAGCATCTGGCTCGGCGACGATGACCAGATGGCCCCGGCCATCGGCAGAAGGTGCCGCTCCATAAAGGCCTTGGAATAGCCTTGGGCCTTGAGGAATTGCCCAAGCGTTATGCCCTCATCAAGCGCCTGCGACTGCTCTTCCGCGGTCCGGAAGAAGCGGACAATATCCCAGAGCATGCGCCAATGACCCGGCGTTGCGATATTGGTAAAATTGCCCATCATCTGCAGCAAGCTGTCGCCCGCATATTCATAGCTTCCACCGGCTAAAGATACGCCAAACCCCATCCGCGAGGGGGTGGTCGGCACGTTCAAATAATCAAATAATGCCATGAGATTGGGATATGTCGCGGTGTTGTAGACGATAAATCCAGTGTCAATGGCAACCGGACCGTCGCACGTCAGGCAATTGACGGTATTTGAGTGCCCGCCGAGCCGGTTGTCGGCCTCGATCAGGGTCACGTCATGGCGCTGCGACAACAGCCAGGCGGCGGAAAGCCCCGATATTCCGGAGCCAATGACAGCAATTCTGAGCGAATTCAAGAGATTTAGGC
>JBAVOA010000614.1:0-3939 GCA_049691635.1 Aestuariivirga sp.
TGTCGCACCATCGGCCAGCCTGAGTTCCACATAGGCAATGGCCGCCGCGTTGGCTCCGTGGCCCATGGCGTGTTCGCGGTAGTCGGCCACGTCGAAGGCGATGCCGGCCTCTTTCCGCATGGCATCCACGAAGCCATCCACCGGGCCGTTGCCGTGGCCGTGGATGGTCTTGTGCTTGCCGTCGTCGCTGATCCTGGCGGTGAGGTCCTGGTCGCCGTGATCGGATTTGGCGTTATGTTCGATGAAGCCGAAGCGGCCGTTGCCGTCGAGATATTCGCCTTCAAAGCTGCGCCACAGGCGCTCGGCGGAAAGCTCAACGCCCTCGCCGTCGGCAATGGCCTGCACCGTCTTGGAGAATTCGATCTGCAGGCGCCGCGGCAGTTCAATGCCGTGTTCGGTTTCCAGGATATAGGCAATGCCGCCCTTGCCGCTCTGCGAATTGATCCGCACCACGGCCTCGTAGCTGCGCCCGAGGTCCATGGGATCGATGGGGAGATAGGGCACTTCCCACAACGGCCTGTTGGACGCCTTCATGGCCTTGAAGCCCTTGTTGATCGCATCCTGGTGCGAACCGGAAAATGCCGTGAACACCAGCTCGCCCGCATAAGGGTGGCGCGGATGCACCGGCAACTGGTTGCAATATTCCGCCATGCGCACGAGATCATTGATGTGGCTGCAATCGAGCTCCGGGTCCACCCCCTGGGTGAACAGGTTCATGGCGAGCGTCACGAGGCAGACATTGCCCGTGCGCTCGCCATTGCCGAAGAGCGTGCCTTCGACGCGGTCGGCACCTGCCAGCAGGGCAAGCTCCGTGGCCGCCACGGCCGAGCCCCGGTCATTATGGGGATGCAGCGAAATGGTGAGGCAATCCCGGTTCTTGATGTGGCCGCAGAACCATTCGATCTGGTCCGCGTGGATATTGGGCGTGGACATTTCCACCGTGGCCGGCAGATTGAGGATCAGCTTCTTCGCGGGCGTGGGCTTGTAGACATCCATCACCGCCTCGCAGATCTCCACCGCGTAATCCAGCTCCGTGCCGGTAAAGCTTTCCGGGCTGTATTCATGGCGGGTGACGCCTTCGAGGCCATATTCCTTCTCCAGCTGCATGATGAGCTTTGCACCCTTCACCGCAATGTCGGTGACGCCCGCCTTGTCCAGCTTGAACACCACCCGGCGCTGCAATTCGCTGGTGGAATTATAGAGATGCACGATGGCGCTCTTCGCGCCTTTCAGGGATTCGAAGGTGCGGCGGATCAGTTCCTCGCGTGATTGGGTGAGCACCTGGATGGTGACGCCCTCGGGGATTTTCTTCTGCTCGATGAGGAAGCGGACGAAATCGAAATCCGTCTGCGAGGCGGATGGAAAACCCACCTCGATTTCCTTGAAGCCCATGGCCAGCAGGCTGTTGAACATGCGCATCTTGCGCTCATGCCCCATGGGCTCGATGAGGCTCTGGTTGCCGTCGCGCAAATCCACCGAGCACCAGATGGGGGCGCGGGTGATGGTGCGGCTGGGCCACTGCCGGTTGGCCAAATTGATCTGGCCATAGGCATGGTATTTTTCTTTGGGGGAAATCATCATTGTCTTGGTCTCTTAGCTGTTGGGAATGTTTGTAAGGTCTTTTCCCCAAAGAGCCAAGGCACACAGCCCAGCCGGCCCTTAGGGGGAGCTAAGAAGGAGGAGCTGCTGCAGCTTGCAAGACATGCCCCTCCATAGACCATGCGGGCGCGCCGCGCAACACCTGTGACATTTACGCCGCATTGATGATGTTTTTTCGGCCCCCTGAGAATCAGACCAAGTTCTGTCACGATTGCCTGCGAGAAGCGCCGGACACTGCTCGGGAACCTTTACATCATGAAGACCATTCTGCTTGCCGCCGCCTTTGCGCTGGCCTTTACAACCGCGTCGTTGGCCGGCCAGTGCCAGGAAGACATCGCAAAAATCGACGCGGCGCTGGCCAGCCAGCAGCTCGACGCCGACAGCCGCGCCCAGCTTGAGGACATGCGCAACCAGGCCGTCCAGCTCTGCGGCGCCGGCAACGAAACCGAAGGCCTCGACGTCACCGCCGAAGCCAAGGCCATGCTGAACATCCAGTAGTCTTCATATCTCCAGCGTGCCCTGCATCACCCGCACGGCCTGGCCCGCCACGCGCACCGCCGTGAGTTTGGACTGATTGACATCAGCTTCCAGAAACAGATCGGACGGACGGCCCATCTCATAGCCCTGCTCCAGCTGCCATTTGTGGGTGCCGTCCTTCAGCATTTCCGCTTTCAACAGCTGCGCCGCAAGCAGCGCCGTGGCCGAGCCCGTTGCCGGATCCTCAGGGATGCCGCCCGTGGGCCCATACATGCGGGCGCGGAAATGCGTGTTCGGAGCGTCGCCGCCGCGCGTATAGAGATAAGCCGCATCCACCCCGCCCATGGGCCTGATCAGCGTCGACCAGTGCGGCTCGCTCACCTGGGACTTTTCCAGCGCCGCGCGTGTCTTCACCGGCACATAGAAAAAGCGCGGGCCGCCTTCCAGCGAAGCAATCGCGTGCCCATCAAAGCCGATGTCGCTGGCTGAAAGATTGAGGGCTCGCGCCGTATCGGCAAGGGATGGCAACGGCACCTCCGCATGGAAGGGCACAACCGGTGCGGTAAATTGCGCCCGGGGGCTATCGCCGATGCGCGAGACCTTCACCGGAACCAACCCCGCCTTTTCTTCCAGCCGTATCACCGTCTCAAAGCTGCAGCCCGGCTTGTATTTCATTTCCGCCAGCAGCACGGCACAGCCCACCGTGGGATGCCCGGCAAAGGCCATCTCGCCGCCGGGAAAGAATATCCGCACCTTCGCCGTATTGGCCGGATCTTCCGGCTTCATCACGAAGATCGTTTCTGAGAGATTGAATTCACGGCAGATGGTTTGCATTTGCTCTGTGGACAGAGCATCGGCATCCAGTACCACGGCCAGGGGATTGCCGCCGAAGCGGCGGTTGGTGAAGACGTCAAGCGTGTGAAAGAGAAGCTGCATGGGACATAAGGCTAAGTCGCCAAAACCTCCGCAGCAATAGTTTTATTGTCCCGATTGTCCCTGCCTAAGGGATGGTCACTTCGGTCCGTTCCCCGGCTTTGACGTCCACAAGTTTCTCGCCTGCAAGCACATCGCCCTTGAAAGCCCGCACCAGATAGCTTCCGGCATGGGCCGCGATGTTCAAGGCAGGGTCATAGGTTGTGGTGAGCCACTTGTTGGACCCATCGAGATCCTTCTTGCCCGCAAGCACCTCATAGCTCGTGGCCCCGGCAACCGTCGTGGCGAGGAACCCTGCATTGGCGTTGATCGTCACCTCGTTCAGGCTTCCGGATTTGACCTCAACATCCTGCTGGGTTTCCGCCAGTCCCAGTTTCACGATGGCCTGATAGGTGCCGGCGGGAAGATTGAAAATGGACTTTGGATCATACATCGTCGCAATCCAAGTTGCGGCCTCGCCGGTAGCGCCCGGCTTCCTGACCTCAAAGCTCATGCCCTTGTCCATGGCAGGCCCGCCTTCGGCAAAAACCGCCGACAGCGCCAGCTTGCCCGCCCCAAGTGTGACCACCTGCTCATGGGTCTCACCCGCCACGACGGCGACATCGGCAAGAACACTCGTCTCGCCAAGCCGAAGCTTCACCTTGTAGGCGCCCGCATTGAGCATGAAGGCCTGCTTGGCCCCATATTCCGTGCCGAGCCCATCGCCTTCCGGCGTCTGGATTTCCCAGCTCGCCCCTTCATCAGTTAGCTCGGTGTTCTCATCGAGCTTGCCGGAGAACTTCACAATCCCTGCTTCAAGACTGGCATCTGGCTTGGCGATTTTCCCCGCTTCAACCGTGAAAGGCACCTTCACTTTCGAATAGTGGGATGTGATGGTCGCAACATAATCTCCGGGCTCAAGATTGGTTTTCATATCGGCATCATATTCGG
>JBAVOA010000615.1:0-1679 GCA_049691635.1 Aestuariivirga sp.
AACAACACGCCGCCAAGCAAACACGAAATCGCTTGCGGTTACCGGACTGCCATCCGACCATTTGGCGTCGTTGCGAAGCTTGAATGTATAGACCTTGCCATCAGGCGAAATCGTCCAGCTTTCGGCAACGCCCGGAATCACGCCGCCTTCGACGTCTTCGGTCACAAGCCCGGTGAACAAGTCGCGCAAAATATTGGCTTCCTCAACGGTTGAGGTCTTGTGCGGATCGAGAGATTGGACGTCGCTGTTGGCGCCACGGTTCCAAACGGTCTCGGCGACAGCTCCAGTGGCGGTCATCATCAGTATCGTTGTGCCGACAAGCCATGATTTGAAATTCATGTTCATTATTTTCTTGCTCCCTGATTTACGATTCTCGTTTCACGTCTTCTATCGCCAAGTCACTTGGCTCATGGCTGAAATTCTAGCACCAGTTCTTTGGATTGTCGCCATTGACTTTCGTCTTAGGGTTTCGCGACTGGCCAAATCAAATGGACATTGCCGATGGTGCTCCAAATGACTAAATACATAATCCGACACTAAAATTGCGAGCTTTTATGCCAATTCCCACGCCCCTTCTGGATACCCTTCACGAGCCTTCGGATTTGCGCAAGTTGGCACAGGTCGATCTGGTTCAAGTGGCTTCCGAACTGCGGGCGGAAACCATTGATGCGGCGGCAACAACAGGCGGGCATTTCGGCGCGGGGCTGGGCGTTATCGAACTCACTGTTGCCCTGCATTATGTCTTCAAGACACCAGAAGACCGGCTGGTCTGGGATGTCAGCCACCAGACCTATCCGCACAAAATTCTCACGGGCCGCAGGGACCGCATCCGAAAGATCAGGCAACGGGACGGGCTCTATGGCTTCACCAAGCGGGATGAAAGCCGGTTTGACAGCTTCGGTGCCGCCCACAGTTCAACCTCTATTTCCGCTGGCCTTGGCATGGCGGTGGCTCGCGACCTGCGCGGCAAGGACAACCACGTCATCTGCGTGATTGGCGATGGCGCCATGAGCGCAGGCATGGCCTACGAGGCGATGAACAATGCGGGTGCTCTGGATACACGCCTTATTGTCATACTCAACGACAATGGCATGTCCATTTCACCTGCGGTTGGTGCCCTCACCAACTATCTCTCCTGGCTGGTGTCCTCGCGTCCCTTCCTGTCTTTGCGCGACATGGCCAAGCAGATGGCGAAGAAATTTCCCAAGACCATGCAGACCGCAGCCCGCCGGGCCGATGAGTATGCGCGCGGCATGCTGACGGGCGGCACGCTGTTTGAAGAGCTTGGTTTCTATTACGTTGGTCCAGTTGACGGCCACAACCTCTCCACCCTTGTTCCCATTTTGCAGAATGTCAGGGATGCCAAGCAGTTGGGTCCGGTTCTGGTGCATGTGGTGACGGAAAAAGGCAGAGGCCACCCCTTTTCAAAGCCCGACAAGGAAAACTACCATGCCATCTCGGGATTCGACCGGGAAACCCTGGAGCTCAAGCAAGCCAAGACAAATGCTCCGACCTACACCAATGTGTTTGCCAAGGCCCTGATTGCCGAGGCGGAGAGAGACAAACAGATCGTTGCGATCACCGCGGCCATGGCATCGGGCACCGGCCTTGATAAATTCTCAAAGCGTTTTCCCGAACGCATGTTTGATGTGGGCATTGCCGAACAACATGCGGTGACC
>JBAVOA010000616.1:0-3776 GCA_049691635.1 Aestuariivirga sp.
CCGCCGCCCATCCGCACGCCGAGCTTGCCGTCGCGGCCGCGGGCCAATGGCATGATGGCTTCGGCGCCCGCTTCGCCCATGAGGCCGGTGCCGCCGCGCAAGGGGAAAAGCGTGGGGCGGTTCACGATGCCGCCGTCGGCAAAGGGTTTGACGGCGTTGCCGAGCAGGCCGCCAAGCGGTTTCAGCGCCGCGGACAGCGCCTGCCCGGCGAGCGAAAGGGCAAGCCCTTTCAACACATCGGACAGCTTGCGGCCCTGGATGATGGCGCTGGCGAAGGAGCGTATGATGGTCTGGCCGAAGCTGTCGGCGAGGCGGTTGAGGCCCATCATCTCGGTGCGGAGCTTTGCCGTTTCGAGCGCCAGCGCGCTTACGGTTTCGTCGGGTGCGCTTGGCATCAGTCGGGATACTTTCTCATCAGGTCTTCAAAGCTTGAGCGCTGCAATGGCAGCGGGGGTCCGCCGAAAGCTGCCGCGATCTCGCGCGGCGTGGCATTCCAGAAATCCTTTGGAGAAAGGCGCAACACGCCTATTCCCAATTCCATGAGCCGCGCCCATGGAAATTTTTCACGTTCGCTCATGGGATCTCCGCTGGCATAAAAGTTGCTGTCAGAAGTTTTGCGACGATGCCGATGTAGCCCGCTGCACCGCCCGCCACCTTCAGGGTGGCAACATCTTCATTTGAAATCTTCGTGCCGCCGCCGCGCAGGCCGGCACCAATGATCCTGATGGCGTCGCCTGCCCCGATGCGGCCCGTTTCAAAGCGCTCGGCGATGGCCAGCAGGTCCTGGTCGCCATAGGCGGATTCAAGCTCGGCCAGCGCGCCAAGGGTGAGGCAGAGAACATAGGTCTCGCCGCCCATTTCCGCCTCGATCTCGCCACGATGCCGGTTGGCCATGTCACACCGCCGTAAAGGTGAGTTCACCGGCGGATTCCAGCGCCAGCTCGAAGGTGACCTCGCCGTCGTGGCGGCCGGCGATTTCCAGTGAGGTGATCTGGAACAAGCCGTCGATGATGCCGAAATCCGGAACGATCACCTGCCAGCGCCTGATCGTGCCATTGAAGAAATAGCTGCGGATTGTTGCATCCGACGCCGCATCCTTGAAGATGCCCTGGCCCCGCACGCTGGCGCTCTTGGGCCCCGCGCCCGCCAGCAGCTCGCGCCAGGCGCCGGCGGATTCCTGGTGGGTGACATCAACGCTTTCGGCATTGAACGACAGGGCGTTGGCGCGCAGGCCCGCCACGGTCTGGAAGACGCCGGCGCCTGTGGTGTCGAGCTTCAGCAAGAGGTCGCGGCCTTTCTGGGCTGTCATGGGTTTCTCCTTAAAGAGGCTCGGTGGCGGCGCGGAATTTCACCATGGCGCCGAATAGGTCATTGGCTTTGGCCACGGTCCAGAAGGTGAGGCGCAGGTTGACCAGCGCGTGGCCACTCAACACAAGTACGGCATCATCCAGCGCTGCCTCAATCTCACTCACAATGTCCTGGGCCAGCCTGCGGCTGCGGGATCTGGTTTTCACCTCGAGGCCCACAAAATGTTCGTGGGCCTTCTGGCCCTGCACGCTCCAGTTGTGCGTTTCGATGGCGGTGAAGGCCACATAGGGCTCCTGCGCGCCGCGCGGCAGTTCATCGAACACATGGCCGCCGCCCAGCAGAGCCAGCAGCGGCGCGCGGGCGAGCAGTGCGTCGCGCATCGCCGTTTGCAAAGCGAGGGCCGCGTTCACAGGCGCATCTCGCGCCAGGGCTGGATCAGCGGCGCAATGTGCAGCAGCCTGTCATCGGCCGCTTCGTCGCCGCGGGTCTCATACCAATGGGCCACGAGCTGCAACAGCGCTTCGCGCAGGGGTTCTGGCACACTCACAAATCCGATGCTGAGAAGAATTTCAATGCCATTGGCCACCCGGCCCGGCGCCACCCAATTGCGCGAGCCGCGCAGGATGATACGGGCTGGCCGCGAGACCTTGTCTTCATAATAGTGGGATGGATCGATCACGGCTGGCGTGCCGTCATCGCCATAGACCTTGATGTCGACGACGCCGAGCACCGGTGCCAGCGGCAGTTCGATCACGCCCATGCCGGGCCAGCCGTCGCGGAATACCGACCAGCCTTGCGGGACAAGTCCAAGCCCGGTCCGGGCTTCGAGGCTCTGGCGGGCGGTCTTGATCAGTGTGCCGATATATGTGTCATCATCATTATGCGTCACCCGCAGGTGCGCCTTGGCTTCGGACAGCATCACGGGTTCCGTGAGCGGCGGCGAGGTTTGGATGGAGGGCATAGAGTTAGTGAACCTTTCAATTACCTGTCATCCCGGCGGACGCCGGGATGACAGAAGAAGAGTTGAGAGAGATGCTTACGACACGCCGAACTTCATCAGCTTGATCGCTTCGAAATTCTGCACGCCGCCGCCGACGCGTTTGGTGGTGTAGAAGAGCACGTAGGGTTTGGACGAATAGGGATCGCGTAAAACCCGCACGCCGACGCGGTCGACGATGAGGTAACCCTGCCTGAAATCGCCAAGGGCCAGCGCGAAGCTGTCGGTGGCGATGTCGGGCATGTGCTCGGATTCGGTGACGGGGAAATTCATCAGGCTCGCCTTGCCGTCGGCGGTGGCGGCGGGCTGCCAGATGTAATTGCCCTGGCCGTCCTTGAATTTGCGGATCACCCCTTGCGTCTTGCGGTTCATCACCCAGTTGGCGTTGCCGCGATAGCCCGCCTTCACCCCATAGATCAGATCGATCAGCTTGTCGGAGGGGTTGGACGCGGCGAAAGCTCCCGCCACGCCGGTGGCGATGTAGCCGAGATTGCCCCAGCTCCAGCTGGCGTCGGCCACCTTGGGATAATCGGTGAAGCCGCGCGGCCGGTTGGTGCCGTTGCCGGTGACGAAGGCGAGGCTCTCCTGCTCGGCAAACACCGTCTGCACTTCCTGGGCGATCCACTGGTCGAGGTTCACCACGCTGTCGTCAAGCAGCGCCTGGGTGGCGGCGGGCATGGCGTAGAGCTCCATGGTGGGAAACTGCAGTTCGGCCAAGGTGGCGGACACCGTTTCGGGCCGCGCCGCCGTTTCGCCAACCCAGCCGCTGGCCGCACCCGTAATGGCGAAAGGCTTCTTGTAAACGGCGGCTGAAACCTGGCGCACATCGGAAATGGCGCGCATCGGCGAGGCATTCGAAAGCAGCCTGCCGATTTCCGTTTCAGTTTCCGCCGGCACGAGATAGCCGCCATCGGGGCTTGAGCCGATGGACATGGCTTTCGCTTCGAGATCAAACAGCCCGTGGGTCTCGCCCTTGCGGACATAGGCCTCGAAGGCCTTCTTGTGTTCGGTAGGCTGGACTTTCCCGTCCCCGCCCAGTTGCGGACGCTTCATCTTCAGGGTCAAATCATCCAGCGCCTTGTTGATGCGCTCGACCTTCTCGACGGTCACAACGTCGGCGCTCACGCGCTTTTCGATTTGCTCAAGGCGCTCGTCATTGGCGTCCTTGAAGGCCTCGAAGGCATTCAGGAAATCGCCCATCGCGTCGCCCGCCATCACTTTGGTTTCCAGTCCGGTGTTTGCGTCCATGTCCGTGTTCACTCCTTCACTAGGGTTGGCCGTTGAAAAATCCGTTCCGCCGCCACGCGGGCGCCGTCGAGCATGGGGAAGGTCACCAGCGACACTTCCCAGAGGTCGATGTTGAGGAGCCTCCGCGTATTGGTGAATCTCTCGCGCGCCGCGTCCACGGTCCTGAAACCGATGGAAAGCCCGTCGAGCCCACGGCATTCCAGAAGCGAGAGCAGTTCACGGC
>JBAVOA010000617.1:0-4103 GCA_049691635.1 Aestuariivirga sp.
GACCACGGCTTCCTCGAAGCGCGAAATGAATTCCACCGCCTTCTTGACCTTGTGTTTCATGTAGGCCGAGAGCGACCAGCGGCCAAAGCCCAGCACACGGCGCATGGTGTTCACGGGGCCGTTCAGGTCCATCAATCGTTCATAGGCCCAGTCCCCCAGCTTTGCGAGCCAAGGCGCGAAGTAGATGACGTTGTCGAATTTGTCACCATGGAGGACGAGATAATTGAGCCCTGACGCACTCTTGTAAACTGCTTCGCGCATCACCGCGACGTGGCCAAACCGGTGGCCGGTGAAATCGCGGAAGTTCTCGTCATGATTTCCGGGAATGAAGAAGACCCTGGTGCCTTTGCGTGCTTTGCGCATGACTTTCTGGATCACGTCGTTGTGCGACTGGTCCCAATACCACTTCTGGCGCAAGGACCAGCTGTCGATCATGTCGCCGACGAGATACAGCCTTTTGCTTTCGGTTTCGCGCAGGAAATCGAGCAGTGCCGCAGCCTGGGCGCGGCGGGTGCCGAGGTGCACGTCGGAAATGAATATCGCCCGGTAGCGGCGAAGGTTTAACACATCAGCTTTCATCGACTCACCCGGATGCCCATTGGTCAGCCTGTATTTTCCGGGATTGATGAAGGCTGTGTGACAGCCGCAGACGGGGTTGTGACATGGCTGTCACAAAGGCCGCCTAAGGACACCGTCAAATTTTGACGAACCGTTCATGAAAGGATTCGCGATGGCATTCGACACGGTCATGGAAGCACCGCGCAGCGGTAATTTAGTTGGCCGCGCTGTTCATCGAAACCGGATGCTGAGCCTTGAAGGTGCCCTGGAAAGAATTTTCAGCCTTGCCTTCCGGGGTCTCGTCTATCCGCAAATCTGGGAGGACCCGGTGGTGGACATGGCTGCCATGGAGATCAAGCCCCACCATCATCTTGTCACGATCGCTTCGGGTGGATGTAACGTATTGAGCTACCTAGAGGCTTCGCCAGCACGCATCACGGCGGTTGATCTCAACCACAGCCACGTGGCGCTGACACGCCTCAAACTTGCAGGGCTGGTGTCGCTTCCAGGCTGGCAGGACTTTTACCGGTTTTTCGGCGAGGCGGATGACCGTCAAAACACCCGTGACTACCGGCGTTACCTGCGTCCGGTGATTGATGGCGACACGCGGAAATACTGGGACGGCCGTGGCTGGACCGGCAAAAAACGGGTGAAGAACTTCCAGAGCAATATCTATTGCAAGGGCCTCCTCGGCCGCTTTATCGGCTTGGGCCATGTCATGGCGAGGTTCTACGGGTGTGATTTGAAGGCGTTGCTTGGCTGCCGTTCAATGGAGCAGCAAAGGCAGTTTTTTGAAACTGAAATAGCGCCTCTCTTCCGGAAACCATTGGTCAAATGGCTCACGGACCAAAAAGTTTCGCTTTACGGCCTTGGCATTCCCCCGGCGCAATATGAAGCCTTGGCCGGTGGCGGACGGATGGCGGATGTCCTCCACAAGCGGCTTGAGCGGCTGACCTGCGGCTTTCCGCTTAGGGAAAACTATTTCACCTGGCAGGCCTTTGGCAGAGGCTATGCCCCGGGAGCCTCCGGTCCTTTGCCACCTTACCTGAGGGAAGACAATTTTGCGCTGCTGCGGGCCAATGCGGGTCGCGTGACCGTCAACCAGATATCGCTGACCGACGCGCTGGAAGCCATGCCTGCCAAGAGCGTCGACCGCTTTGTATTGCTGGATGCCCAGGACTGGATGACGGACATTCAACTCAATGCCCTGTGGCGCGCCATATCGCGCGCCGCAACGCCTGAAGCGCGGGTGATTTTCCGGACTGCGGGAACAGAGACCATTCTTCCGGGCCGGGTGGACGCCGAGGTCCTGCGTCATTGGCATTACGAGGCGCCACGCTCGCGCGAACTGGGCGACCGTGACCGGTCCTCCATTTATGGCGGATTTCATATTTATGAACGTGCGCACTGAAAGCCTGCCCGGCCATGGCGACGCTATGGACCGGATGTACCGGTTTCAGCGGCATTTCTATGATGCCAGCCGGCGCTATTACCTGTTGGGGCGCGATCGACTGCTTGACCGGCTGGCGCCGCCGCCGGGCGGTTCAATCCTGGAAATTGGCTGTGGCACGGGCCGCAACCTTATAGGCGCCGGACAGCGTTACACCCATGCGGATCTCTTTGGCATCGATATTTCCCAGGAGATGCTGAAAACAGCGCTGGGCAACATGAGCCGCGTGGGGCTCGACAGGCGGGTGCGGGTTGCCTGCGCCGATGCCACAGCATTTGACCCTATGGCTACCCTTGGCCGGGCCCAATTCGACCGGGTATATTTTTCCTATACGCTGTCGATGATGCCGGAGTGGAAAACCGCCCTGCGCCATGCCTTCAGCCTGCTGTCGCGGGATGGTGAACTTCACATTGTTGACTTTGGCCAAAGTGAAGCCCTGCCGAGGGTTTTTCGTGCCGTGCTCTTCCGCTGGCTTCATTTGTTTCATGTGAGCCCGCGGGCGGAACTGCGAAAGGAAGTCATCAGGCTTGCCGCGGCCCATGGCGCTTCAAGCCACTTCGAAGCGCCCTTCCGTGGCTATGCCTGGCTGGCGGCCATCAAGCCGCAGGAAGAACTTCAGGCAACGGCCCTTTGACCCGCACGACCGGCTTTACCTTCTTCACCTTGGGCAGCCTGGGCTTTGAGCCGACCCGAATTTCGCTTGCGAGGGGCAACCCATCACCATTCGGCTTTGATTTTACGTGGACCTTCTTGCCTGCCATGTAGGCCGCCGAGAGGAGGGCTGCGAGTGCCGCAAAGCCCGGTTGGTTGGCGGTGTCCAACAGATAGGTCTGGTCCGACGTCTTGTTTGCAACATCAAACTGGAAATGGGTTCCGCCATTGCTGATGCTGATGCTTTCCAGGCGGCCTGAAAATTCCGGCTGGCTGGCGGAGCCCTTCTTCTTTGCCGGGTTCACGTCTTCCATGGTCATATCCCTCTGCTGATTACGTTATCGCAATCAATTAGAGAATTGTCACACGGCTGTCATTGATATCGATCATTCTCGAAGCATGGATGAATTGGAGATCATTGCAGCGCTCCGTGCCCTTGGCGAGCAAACGCGCTGGCGGGTGATGCGCCTGCTGGTGAAGAGCGAGCAGGGCATGGCGGCGGGCGATATCGCGGCGGTGCTCCAGGTGCGGCAGAATACGCTCTCGTCCCACATTGCGGCGTTGCTGCGCTCTGGCCTGGTCGACGGCGACCGGCGGGGGCGGAATATCATCTATTCGGCAGATTCAAAACGTGCCCGCAGGCTTGTTGTCCACATCTTGACTCATCTGGGGGAGGTTCCCGAAAGTTCTGCAAGCAAGTTGAAAAAGTAGGTCGGGCGGGGTTTTGCCCCGCCCGTTAAATCAGTATGACTTGGGATAGTCGTGCTCCCAAGGGCAGTCATCCTTTGGAGGTGGTGGTGAAGTCGTTACCACTCCTCCATATCCGTTGGATCCACCTAGAGCCGGATCGTCCAAACCGCAGGCGCCATCACCCAATTCACGATACAGCCATCGGTGGCCAGGTCAGCCGCGTTGACGGACTGAGTCGAGATCAGCAGAGGCAGTCCGAAGAGTGCCGCAATTGCGATTTTTTCATAATGTAGTCTCCATAGTTATGCGTGGTGAAGTTCCGGTCCCCGCGTTTCCCTATGTTTATGATGGGAATTTTTTTGACATAGCTTGACCATTCGTTGACCCTTGCGATCCCGCCAAATATGTCAATGAAGCAAAATCGAGGCTGTCTGGACCAAAGCCAGGCCGCGCAAAGCGCGATCTGCCTTGTTCTCCCTTGTTTCCAAGCAGCACGAATGCTGTGATGGCCTCGAAACAAGCAAACATTCCTGTCATTCATTCGACGGGAACAATCCCGCTAAGCAACAAATCTGTTGAAAATTAAACATAAATTTACCGTACTGGTTAACGCCTTGTTCACCATGGAGAAGGGGTGCGTTGACGCATATCAATGAAATGCTTTGCGGCTGGCGCCAAAGTTTTGCTAGGGCGTGAGTTCTCAGGGGGTGCCATCTCAAGGGGTCGTTTCGATGTTCAAGAATCTGCTTTTGTT
>JBAVOA010000618.1:0-2471 GCA_049691635.1 Aestuariivirga sp.
CTTCAGTGAAGCGCTCCGCCGCGAGCTCGGCGGCAGCGGCATCGCGGTCACCTATATTGCCCCGCGCGCCGTGGGCACCGGCATGCTCACCGAGGCCGTCTCGCGCTATGCGCGCGCCAGCGGCATGGCCGTTGACGAACCGCTGGCCGTGGCCAGGAAAATTGTCAGCGCCATCACCCTGCGCCGCAAGGATGTCTATTTCGGATTGCCCGAACGGATTTATCTCACCGCAAACGCGCTTCTGCCCCGCCTGCTCGACCGCGCTGTGGCAGCCGGCTACCGCCGCGGCGCCGCGGCCCTGCTTCCCCCCACTCCCGGCATCTAGAAAGGAACCATCCCATGCGTTCACCGCGAACTTCAGTGGCCGCCGCCCTCGCCCTGCTTTGCCTTGCAAACTTCGGCAGCGCCCAGGCGGCCAATCCCGATCCCGCAATGGACGCGGAAATCCTCCGCATCCAGAGAACCTGGGAGAACATCAAGTTCAATGAGAAGGATGCTGCCCAGCAGTTGAAGGACATTTCAGCCCTGGCAAAGTCGGCTGACGCGGTGGTGGCAAAATATCCCGGCCGCCCCGAACCCCTCATCTGGGATGGCATCGTCACCAGTGAAAACGCCGGCATGGCCAGCATGTTTTCTGCCTTGGGTCTCGCCAAGCGCGCCCGCGACCTTTTGCTGAAAGCCGAGAGGATTGATCCCGCCGCACTTGATGCCGGAGCCCCCACCAGCCTCGGCGTGCTCTACTACCGGGTGCCAGGCTTTCCCGTGGGCTTCGGCAGCACGGCAACAGCTGCAAAATACCTGAAGGAGGCCCTGCAGCTGGCCCCCGATGGCATGGATGCCAATTATTTCTCCGGCGATTTTCTGGTGGAGCAAGGTGAATACAGGAGGGCCGAGGCCGTGCTCCAGCACGCACTCACCCTTCCGCCACGGCCCGACCGCCCCGACTGGGATTACCACCGCCGCGCCGTGATCCGCGAGCTGCTGGCAAAGATCGCAAAGAAACTGGGGTGAGTTCCCCGGTTTTCGAAGGCTTGCGCACTGCCATGAGCATGGAGGAATTCTGGGACGCGGTCGGCCGCCAGTTGCGCAACCCCCGTGGCATGGCGGGGCGTCTGATCGGCAATGTCATGGGCCTGATCAACCGCGTGCCGAACGCCGCAGCCATTCGCGCCCTCGCCATCAGGGAAGATGACCATGTCCTTGAAATCGGTTTCGGCCCGGGCTGCGCCCTGAAAGCCTTGGCGAAGCTCGCCCCTCGGGGGAAGGTCACGGGCGTCGATGTCTCCCCCGTCATGGTCCGCCAGGCAAGCGCCAGAAACCGCCGCGCCCTGGCGGAAGGCCGCATGGAACTCGTGCTGGCCCCCTATGAAAAACTTCCCCTGGCCGACCACACGGTCGACAGGATATTGGCCGTGAACGTCGCTTATTTCTTTGATGCCGATGGCATCGTGCTCAGCGAACTGCGCCGGGTGCTGCGGCCCGGCGGAAAACTGGTGCTCTACGTCACCGACCGCATCTCCATGGCGCGCTGGAAATTCGCCGGCGCCAAAACCCACCGCACCTTCGATGCAGCCGAACTCCGGAAGTTCCTGCAAGGCGGGACGTTTGCGGAAAGTTCCGTCACCGTAAGCCAGATCCAATTGCCCCTCGGCGTCGCAGGCCTCCTTGCGGAGATCACCTAACGGGCCTGTGAATGTCCCATACGGCGGCAAAAGCCTCCAGCCATGCGGTCAAAGCCGGTTCCTGCAGATGTTTCGGTTCCATGGTCCCGTGGTTGGATAAGTTTGGCTCGTCTGTCAATCGCCAGGGGTCCAGTTCAATCCTTTCCCTTCGCCTTGCCTCAGTTTTGTCACGGGAATCGGTTCCATTCCCGGCAGGCCAAGAGACATTCATGGGCGGTTCATTTGCGAAGCCCTATGGCCATCGCAAATCGTGGATGACTGCAAATAGGATTTTTCTGAAATGACAGGCAATAGCCGGAATGAAGAACAGCCTGAAAGTCTTACGCTGGCGCGGGTCTACAGGCTCATCGCCCTGGAGAGGATCGCGATGGAGAGGCGGGTGGCCGAAAGGCGCAGGTCTCCGTCGAATGTCGTTGCGTTCACGCCGCGCCCTGCCGCAAGGCATGAACCCCAGGCGGAGCCCCGCCAGAGCCGTTTGGCCCGCGGCTAGCCCTGCTCTTTTTTCGCCTGCCCGCGCTTGTGGGCCAGAAGCGCCATCAAGCGCCTGTCGCGCCACACCTGGCGCTCCTGCAGTTGCTCCGCCGGAAGCAGCGCCCGCCGTTCCGCTTCGACCCGGCCCATGACCGCGCCTGACCAGTCCACCCGCCGCTGCATCTGCGGAAACAGGTTTTCGTAAATGCCCTGATAGCGCTGGGCGTAATCGCGCACCCCGCCCGGTGCATTGAGGTCCATGGTTTCAAACGGCCCCATGAACGACCAGCGCAGCGCCAGCCCGTCGCGGATGCCGGT
>JBAVOA010000619.1:0-4352 GCA_049691635.1 Aestuariivirga sp.
ACCTTGCCATGGGCATTAGAGGTAGACCACTCCTGATCCTAATCTGTTAGTAGCCGTACTCACAAACAGTTGGTGCGGGCGGGGGGACTTGAACCCCCACGGAATATATTCCCACGGATTTTAAGTCCGTTGCGGCTACCATTACGCCACGCCCGCCAAACCAATCGTCTCAGGCCTTCGCGCCATCCTGTAAGGGTGGCGTGAATTGCAGGCCCATGTCCCAGGGAAGATAGATCCAGGTATCCTGGCTCACTTCGGTTATGAAACTGTCAACCAGGGGCCGCCCCAGGGGCTTGGCATAGACCGTCGCGAAATGCGCCTTGGGCAGAATTTCGCGGACCACCCGGGCCGTGGCGCCTGTATCCACCAGATCATCAATGATCAGAACCCCGGCCCCCTTGTCCGTGCCCACGATCTTCGCGCTCACATCCTTCAAAATGCTGATGGTGCCCTGTTTGTCGTAGTCATAGGAGGCCACGCAAATCGTCTCGATCACCCGGATGCCAAGTTCCCGGGCAACAACCGCCGCCGGCACAAGCCCGCCCCGGGTGATCGCCACAACAGCCGAAAAAGGCCCCGCCGTTGACAGCCGCCAGGCCAAGGCCCGGGCGTCCCGGTGGAACTGGTCCCAGGAGACAGGAAAGCTTTTTTGCCATTTTTCATCCATGCCGCACCCAAATCCCTTGAAAATTGGTGAATCCTTATGCCCGCTTGGTCAATTTGGCGCAATCCATCACGTGTTCGTCAACCCTTGCTTCACACTTTCTGGGCAGGATTAGCAAAAATGGGTTCTGGAGCCTTATGAATGACTAGTCCTGCCAATCCCGTCTCGCAGCTTATGAACGCGTTTGAACTTGCGAACATAGAAGCCATGGCGGTTTTGCTCCCGGCCGCCACCATCACCGAGCTGACCACCGCCGCCATCCGAAAATGGAATTGCGCCCGCAGCGATATCATCGGCCGCCAGCTGGTCAAATTCGGCACGGGAACAATTTCAGCCCGGTATTTGACCACGGCCCCGGGTGATCTGACCCCCGATGTCGAGGTCACCTACGCCCCTCCCCTGGCCGTGCAGAAGTCTTCCGCCTTCAAGCAGCAGCAATGGAGCGACGGTTCGCAAAACTACATGATTCTCATTGGCCAGCACGCCAATGAGGAACAGGCCAACCGGGCAATACAAAACGAGCAGCGCCTGAATCTCGCTCTCCGCTCCGGCAGCTATGCGGTATGGGACCATGATTTTGTCACGGGCGAAACTTACAATTCGCCGGAGATGTACGAAATTCTCGGCATGAAATTCGAGAACTCCGACCTCAGCTTCGAAAAATTCAATGCCCGGGTCCATCCTGAAGATGCAGACAAGACCCTGATGAATATGATCAAGACCGCGCCCTTTGGCTCGGAGCTTTTTCAGTCGCGCTTCCGGATCCGCATGCACAACAACGAATATGTCTGGGTCGAATCCGTGGCCTGCGTGGTGCGTGACCCCGCCAGTGGCAGGGCTATCAAATGCGTTGGCTTGTGCCGCAACGTGAGCGACCAGATGGCAGCCCTCGAGCGCATGCGCAATTCCGAGCGCAATCTCAAACGCACCCAGGAAGCGGCGAGACTCGGCAGCTTCTCCCTGCGGGTTGAAACCAATGTGTCGCGCATCTCCACCGAAATGGCCAGTCTCATCGGCATGGAAGAGGCCATCGTCCACCCCAACCTCACGACCTTCATGGAAATGATCGAGGCAGGTGACAAGGAAAAATTCGCCGAAGGCCTGGAACTCGCCAAGCTCGGCCAGCATATCGCCGATTTGGAAATTGCCGTGCGGCTCAAGTCCGGCGACGTTGAATTCTTCCAGTGTACTATCGAGCCGGAGCGCAACTCCGCTGGCCAGGTCGAAACCCTGTTCGGCTCCTGCCAGTGCGTAACTGAACGCAAGGGGCTGGAGCGCAAGTACCTGCAGGCCCAGAAGATGGAAGCCGTGGGCCAACTCACCGGCGGCGTGGCCCATGATTTCAACAATCTCCTCATGGTGGTCATGGGGAATCTTCAGCTGGTGGAACAGCTCGTGAAACACGATGAACGGGCTACCAAGCGCATTCGCGCCGCCCTCGAGGCTGCCGACAAGGGTTCGGATCTCACCAAGCGCATGCTGGCCTTCTCCCGCCAGCAGACCTTGCAGAACAAGGAACTCTCGACCAACGACCTCATCTTCAAGATGGAGGACATGCTGCGCCATGCCGTGAGCGCCACGGTCGAGCTCAAGATCATTCCCGGCGAGGATCTCTGGCCGGTCAAGACCGATCAGACTATGCTGGAAACAGCCATCCTTAATCTTGCCATCAACGCCCGCGACGCCATGAAACCGAAAGGCGGCACCCTCATTATCGAAACGGCAAACCGCCATTTGGACCAGGCCTATTGCGCCTCGCATGAGGATGTCACCATTGGTGACTATGTGGAAATCGCCGTCACCGATACGGGATCGGGCATTTCAGCGGAAAACATTGAAAAGGTCTTCCAGCCCTTCTTCACCACCAAAGGACCGGAAGCAGGTTCGGGCCTTGGCCTTTCGATGATTTACGGCTTCGTCAAGCAGTCCGCGGGCCATATCAAGATCTATTCGGAAGTGGGCCATGGCACCACGGTGAAGATCTACCTGCCCTGCCTGAAAACCATCGCTCCCATCACCTCAATCATCCGGCCTTCGGAACTCCAATCGCACCTCGCCCGCGAACTCGGCGTCAACGCCACGGACGATGCAGCCGAAGCAAGCGTCGCGGAAACTCCCTACAAGAAGCAGGTCGTGCTTGTGGTTGAGGACAACAGCGCGGTGCGCGATATCGCCGCCGCAATGATCGAAGAAATGGGCTTTGAAACCATTGTCGCCTCGAATGGACCTGAAGGCCTGGAAATCATCAAGGAGCGGGGTGACCTGGCCCTTGTACTTTCTGACGTCATCATGGCTGGCGGCATGAATGGGCCGGAGCTGGCGGCCAAGGCGCTCAAGTTGCGTCCTGAACTGCGGGTTCTCTTCATGTCGGGTTATGCCCCGGGATCCGTCCGCCAGATGCAGGACCTGCCCGACTCGATCGACTTCGTGAACAAGCCCTTCACCCGGAATGATCTCACCGAAAAAGTCCGCCGCGCCCTCGCAGCTTGAGGTTAAGACCAGCCCCTCGCTTTGCCCTCGCGGGTTAAGGCTGCGGCGATGTCCTTGACCTCCGCTTCGGCCTTGTCGAGTGAGGCCGGAACGCGCGAGCGCAATACCAGATTGGTTGCAAATCCGTTGGGCGATTCATAGGGGTAAGAGCCGATGAAGACATCGGCATATCGGGCCTGGATTTCACCCAGTGGTTTGGCCACGTCGCCTTCACCGCCCTGAAGGGAAACGTTGCGCGACTGCATGGGAATGCCCTTGTCCAGCGTAGGCGCCAGCGCCTCCATCATGGCCTGCATGATTTTCGGAACCCCCGCCATGACGAAGACATTCTCGATACGAAATCCCGGTGCCTTGGACACGGCATTTTCAATCAGCGTTGCACCTTGCGGCGTCCGCGCCATGCGCAGGCGCGCCTCATTGGGCTCGCGGCCAATTTCCGCGAAATATTTCAGCAGGATTTCCATGGCGCGGGGATGATGCCCGATGGGCACCTGGAAGGCCTTGGCCACCGCGTCGGCCGTAATGTCATCGTGGGTGGGGCCGATGCCGCCAGTGGTAAACACATAGGTGTAGCGCTTGCGCAGGGCATTCAGTGCGGCAACAATATCGTCCTCATCATCGGCAACACAGCGAGCCTCCTTGAGGTCAATGCCAAGGCCAACCAGGTAATCCGCGATAAAGCCAAGATTCTTGTCCTTTGTCCGCCCGGACAGGATTTCATCGCCAATCAACAGGACCGCCGCCGTGGGAACCGATGCCATCATCACCTCAATCAATATTAACGCGCTTTCCGCTTGAGTGGAATCACCAAGTCGAAACGAATTCGCGCCAGGTCAATAAACTGGAGCATATCCCGATCGGCGAAGTCTACAACTTCGCTGGGATATGCTCTAGACATCTGCCACCGCTTCAGTCCACTGTCAAAACCATGCAATTCAAGCGCCCCCTTGTCCGCGGAAAGCTGATCAAGCGGTACAAGAGATTCCTGACAGACGTTGAACTCGATACGGGCGAAACCGTCACCGCAGCTTGCCCTAACACCGGATCAATGTTGGGCCTTACAGAACCGGGCAATGCCGTGTGGTTGTCCCGCTCCGAAAACCCCACCCGGAAATATCCCTTCACCTGGGAGCTTGTCGGGATTCCGGACATTGGCCTGGTTGGCATAAATACCGGCCAACCCAACCATATTGTGACC
>JBAVOA010000620.1:0-1650 GCA_049691635.1 Aestuariivirga sp.
CCGCCGCATAGGCATGCAGCGTGTAACCTTCAGGATTATAGCCCGCCGCCTTGAAGGCCTCGGTCAGGGCCTTGGCCGCATTCAGTTTTTGCGCATCCGGGGCAAAGGTTGCCAGGGTGCCCTCGCCGGAGGTACCCGAGGTGGCCCAGAATTGATCCACCAGAAGCGCATCAGCGCCCAAAAGAACTGCCGGCGAGGCGAAGTCCCGCATTTGCCGGATGATCGTGCCAGCCTCAAAGGCATAGCCGCCGATATAAATCACCTCCACATTGGCGGTCAGAAGTTTTTGCACGAGGTCATTATAGTCATTGGCACCGGGCTTATAACTTTCGCGGACCTTTTCCGTGACACCCGCGCCGTTCAGGGCGCTCTTGAACTCTGTCGCCAGCCCGATGCCGTAAACCGAGCTGTCGTCGAGTATGGCAATGCTCTTGCCCGCATAGGCCTTGGCAATGGCGCGGCCCGCAAAGGCCCCTTGCGCATCGTCGCGGCCGCAGACCCGGTGCACATTCCAGCCTCCTTCGTCAGTGAATTTCGGATTGGTTGAGGAGGGGCTGATCATCAGGATGCCGGCGTCCTCATAGATCTTTGCAGCGGCGATGGATGATCCCGAACAATAGTGCCCCGCCACAAACTTCACGCCTTTGGCCACCAGCTGGTTGGCAACGGCCATGGCCTGCTTCGGATCGCAAGCGTCATCGGCAACCTCAAGCACAAGCTGTTCGCCATTGACCCCGCCACTCAGGTTGATGTCCGCCACGGCGCGGCTCACCCCCTGGCGCAATTGTTCACCGAGCGCCGCATACTGGCCTTTGAGCGGCCCCACCGTCGCAATGACGATGTCAGCGAAAGCTGATGTGCCCAGGAAGCTGAGCAGGGCAAATGCCAAACTTATCTTTGTGCGTACGGTCACGGAACCTCTTCGGCCGAATGTCCATCCCGGTAAAATGGGAGGCTTGGATATAACTATCGCGAGAACTTGAGCATTTCGCAATAAAAAACCCGCGTAAAAAAATCACGCGGGTTTTCCTTTTAACGATTCGCTGCTTATTTCAGAGAAGCATCCTCAGCATACTTGCCGTCATGGAACCTGTACCAGACGTACTTCGCATCCTTGACGTCGCCCTTGGCATCCAAGGTGAGGTTGCCGAGAACGGTGTCAAACGGATTGCCAGCGCGCAACCAGCCAGCCATTGCCTTACTGTCAAAGCCCTTTGTTGCGGTTGCCGCGGCAGCAAATGCCTGTACCGCCGCATAGGTGTAAAGTGTGTAGCCTTCCGGATCGTAACCAGCAGCCTTGAATTTCTCCACAACTGCCTTTGCTTCTGGAATATTGCGTGGCTCAGGTGCGAAGGTGAAGATCAATCCTTCGCCCGCGGTGCCGGCAATGGTCCAGAATTCCAAGACGTTCATGGAATCGCCGGAAATGATCTGGGCCTTCAGGCCTTGCTCAGCCATCTGTCGGGCAATAATGCCTTCCTCAGGGTGGTATCCGCCAATGTAGACAGCTTCAACGCCCGCATCCTTCATCTTGGAAACGAGGGCGGTATAGTCCTTTTCGCCAGCAGTAATAGATTCATTGAGTGCGATCGGGAAGTTTGCCGCCGTGAGGCCTTTGCGGGTCTCGTCTGCGAGGCCTTTGCCATAGGC
>JBAVOA010000621.1:0-2136 GCA_049691635.1 Aestuariivirga sp.
CTGCCATTCCGCCCGCGGGCGGTCCTTGCCAAGGCCGAACACAGGCAACGCCGTGTGGTTCAGCGCCACCGCCCTGTCATTGGCCGCCCCCATCAACACATCCACGATATGCGCCGCACCAAAGCGCCCGCCCGTAGCCTGCACCGTTTCAAAAATCTTCCGGGCCTCAATCGTGCCGTCAACGGTTTCGCCCGGGTTCAGGCACACGTCGCAATTGCCGCACGGCTCCACCGCATCGCCGAAATAGGCCAGCAGTGAAACCCGCCGACAGGTCGGCGCCTCGCAATAGGCCACCAGCGCATCAAGCCTGAGGTTCTCCCGCCGCTTGTGGGCGTCACTTGCCTCGCCCTGTTCAATGAATTGCCGTCGCAGCCTGATGTCGCCAAGCCCGAACACCATATGCGCCTCGGCGGGCTCGCCGTCGCGTCCCGCCCGGCCGATCTCCTGGTAATAGGCATCGAGCGACGACGGCAAATCCGCATGAAATACAAAGCGTACATCCGGTTTGTCGATGCCCATGCCGAAAGCGATGGTGGCACACACGACCACACCCTTTTCCGTCATGAACAGGTCCTGCGCCTCGGAACGCTGGGCGGCGGAAAGCCCGGCATGATAGGCCACCGCGCGGTGGCCCCTGGCGGCGAGATGTGCGGCCCATTCCTCCGTGCTCTTGCGCGACAGGGCATAGACAATCCCGCTCTCGCCACGATGAGCGTGTAGAAAATCTTCAAGCTGCTTCGTGCTGTTGGACTTTGCTTGCACCACGAGCCTGATGTTGGGCCGGTCAAAACCCGAGACATAAACCTCGGCCTTTCCGCCAAACAATTTCTGCACGATGTCACGTCGTGCCGCCTCGTCGGCCGTTGCCGTGAAGGCCCCGATGGGAACATTGGGAAAGGCCTCGCGCAAACCATGCAGCGCCTCATACTCCGGCCGGAACGACGCCCCCCAATGGGAAATGCAATGCGCCTCATCCACTGCGATGAGGCGCACCTCAAGGCGCTGCAGGGCCGCAATCATCCGCTCCGTCATCAGGCGTTCCGGCGCCAGATAGAGGATCGCCACGTCCCCTGCGACCACCCGCTTCCAGATCTCCACATTGTCCTCGCGCGAAGCCGCCGAGTTGATGGCCTCCGCCGCAACCCCGGCCAGCTTCAACGCCGCAACCTGGTCCTGCATCAGCGCCACCAGCGGCGACACCACAACGGTCAAACCGCCCCTCACCAGGGCCGGCACCTGGTAGCACAGGGATTTGCCAGACCCCGTCGGCATCACGGCCAGCACATGCGCGCCAGCCAGCAAGCCATCAACAATCGCCTCCTGCCCCGGCCTGAAGTCCTCGAAACCAAAAACCTCCCGCAAAATCTTTGCTTTCGTCGTCATCCCACCCCATTTAACGTTGCTGTGGATATCCCGCGGTCTGCTGACATCTGCTGACCATTCCACCCTTAGAATACCCATATTGCATATGTTCACGATTTGATCTAGTCAGGTTTCATGTCAGGCCACAAGCGCGTTATTTCGGTTCAGGGTGCCCGCGAGCACAATCTGAAGAATGTCTCATTGGAAATTCCACGGGACAAACTCATTGTTTTCACCGGCCTTTCCGGCTCCGGAAAATCCTCCCTCGCCTTCGACACGATCTATGCCGAAGGCCAGCGCCGCTATGTGGAATCACTCTCGGCCTATGCCCGGCAATTTCTTGAAATGATGCAGAAGCCGGACGTGGACCAGATCGACGGTCTCTCTCCCGCCATTTCCATCGAACAGAAAACCACCAGCCGCAACCCGCGCTCCACCGTGGGCACTGTCACCGAAATCTACGACTATATGCGCCTGCTCTTTGCCCGCGTTGGCATTGCCTATTCGCCCACCACCGGCCTGCCCATCGAAAGCCAGACCGTCACCATGATGGTGGACAAGGTGCTGAGCCTTCCCGAAGGGGAGCGGCTCTATATCCTCGCCCCCATCGTACGCGGCCGCAAGGGCGAATACCGCAAGGAATATGCCGAGCTCCAGAAGAAGGGCTTCCAGCGCGTCAAAGTCGATGGCCAGTTCTATGAGATCGACAGCGTCCCGGCGCTGGACAAGAAATTCAAGCACGACATCGACGTGGTGGTGGACCGCCTCGTGGTC
>JBAVOA010000622.1:0-1980 GCA_049691635.1 Aestuariivirga sp.
GGCGCAGAAGCATCTGGTCGAAATTACCCGGGCGCTCAGCCACGGAGCTTCGGTCATCATCATGGATGAGCCGACAGCGGCGCTGTCACGCAATGAAATCGACGACCTGTTCCGCATCATCGCCCAGTTGAAGGGCGAAGGCCGCGCCATCGTTCTCATTTCACACAAGTTCGATGAAATTATCCGGGTGGCGGATGCCTTCGTCTGCCTGCGGGACGGCGAAAATGTCGGGGCCGGCAGGATCGGCGAGATGACCGAACCCAGGTTGGTGAGCCTGATGGTGGGCAGGCCCATAGACCAAGTGTTCCCCAAGCGCGATATCGCGATCGGTGATATAATTCTGAAAGTTGACGGCCTTTCCAACGCAACCGAATTCGCCGACATTTCCTTTGACTTGAGGCGCGGGGAAATTCTGGGCTTTTATGGGCTGGTTGGGGCGGGGCGCTCTGAACTCATGCAATGTATCTTCGGCATGAGCGCCGCCTCACGCGGGAGCGTTTCCCTTGATGGCAAACCACTGATGATAAATTCGCCGGGCGATGCCATTGCCGCTGGAATCTCCTATGTACCAGAGGACCGTCAGGAGCAGGGCGTCGTTCTGGCGCTGGGGATCCGGGAAAATGTGACCCTTGCCTCCATTGCCCAGCATGTGCGCGGGGCCTTCCTGTCAAAGCCATCGGAAATCAGCGCAACACGAAAACTCGGCAGCCGGCTTGATGTGCGTGCCGCCAACTGGGAACAGCGGCTGGGCGAACTCTCAGGCGGCAACCAGCAAAAGGTGGTTATCGCCAAGTGGCTGGCCACCAAGCCCAAGGTTATCATTCTCGATGAACCGACCAAGGGCATTGACGTGGGCTCCAAGGCCGCGGTGCATGACTTCATCGGAGAACTGGCGGAAGAGGGACTCGCGGTTATTCTCATCAGTTCCGAATTGCCGGAGATCATGGGACTGGCTGACCGCGCCATTGTCATGCAGGAAGGCCGCATTGCCAATGTCTTCGATCGCGGCACATGGTCGGCTGAATCCATTGTTTCCGCGGCTACAGGCGCCAGGAAGGTTGCATGAACTTTCTTCTCAAAAACCGGGAGCTGGCACTAGCCATCATCATTACGGTCATGGTCACCGGCATTTCCATTTATGCGCCGGCCTTCGCAACTTTTGAGAATCTTACCAGTGTGCTGAATGACACATCCATTCTGTGCATGCTCGCACTTGCGCAGATGATGATCATTATCACCCGGGGAATTGATCTGTCGGTGGCTTCCAACCTGGCGCTGAGCGGCATGCTTTCCGCGTCGCTGGCGCAGAACTATCCGGACCTTCCGGTCATCGCCTATATCGCAGTGGCCATTGCCACGGGCCTTGTGCTTGGCGTGTTCAACGGGGCATTGATCGCGTTCATTGGCATCCCTCCCATTGTCACGACACTGGGCACACTTGCCATCTACCGGGGCATGATCGTGGTTTACGGCGGGGGCAATCAAGTCAATGCGTCGGAAATGGGTGAGGTGTTCCAGTCCTTTCCCAAGCTGACGTTTCTTGGACTTTCTACCATTTTCTGGATCATGGTTGCTGTTGCACTCGTGGTCTGGCTCTTCCTCGCGATGACCCGCACGGGGCGCGGCCTTTATGCGGTTGGCGGCAATCCGGTTGCGGCCCGCTATTGCGGGATCGACATCAAGCGCCAGCAACTGCTGGTTTATACCCTCTCAGGCGCCATCTCCGGGCTTTGCGGCTATTTCTGGGTGTCGCGCTATGGCGTTGCCTATTCGGAAATAGCTTCTGGATTTGAGCTAACAGTAATTGCGGCCTGCGTGATCGGCGGCATCTCCATCGCCGGGGGAGTTGGATCCGTGGCCGGGGCCTTGCTGGGCGGTTTGTTTCTCGGTGTCATCGTGAATGCGTTGCCCGTCATGCAGATTACACCTTTTTGGCAAATGGCGATCTCTGGCGCAGTGATACTCACCGCGGTCGTGGTG
>JBAVOA010000623.1:0-3332 GCA_049691635.1 Aestuariivirga sp.
ACCGTATGCACGGTCAATTCAACACCAAATTTCTCAAGCTCTTCCGCCACGGCGCAGGGGTTGGGATCGCAGGTCTCGATGCCGTCGGACACCAGAATGACGGTGGCTTTCTTCTCGGTGTATTGCAGCGCTTCCGCCGCCAGCTTGACCGCCGCCGTCATCGGCGTCTTGCCCTTGGGATTGAGCCCATCGACGGCGCTCATGTAATCATCCCGGTCCAGGACTCCGGGCTGGCGGAGAACTTCGATATCGTCGCAACTGCCCTTCTGGCGATGGCCATAGGCCACAAGGCCCAATTCGTCCTCGGGTTTCCACGTGCTCAGCACCGTGGCTACAACCTCCTTGGCGATCTCCATTTTGGTCTTGCCGTCAATTTTCGCCCGCATGGAGCCCGACGCATCAAGTACCAGAATAACCCGTGCACCTTCGTCGGCGCGCGCCGGAACCAGCGCCAGAAAAAATATCACGACCGCAAGCAGACTGTTCCGGAAATTCAGCATCGTCGACTCCACCAGAAGGGCCTACTCATGGCCAAGGTGACAGATCGTTCAGCCGTTTGTCAATCCGGCAACACCGTCATAGATCAGCTTCATGGAAACAAGGAAGAGCGCCACTTCCACGATGCGGAAGAAGGCTTTCTCGGGCAGTATTTTTGTGAGCCTGAAACCGATGTAGGCCCCCGCAATGGCAATCGGCGCCAGCTTCAGCGCAATCTCCAGGCTGCCCAGGTTCACCTGGCCCAGAAACCAGTAGGGCGGCAGCTTGAGTAGATTGATAATCGCGAAGACGATCGTGGATGTGCCGGCATAGACCATCTTTTCGAGGCGTTGCGGCAGCACGTACATCTGGTACGGTGGCGCGCCCGCATGGGAGACAAAGCTGGTGAACCCGGTGATCGAGCCCCAGAACACCCCGCGCGGCACATCTGCCGGCTTCGGCGGCAGTTTTCGCCTCGCCTTGAGAACCGCGTCGATGCAATAGGCAAGGCCGATGAGGCCAACCAGAATGGTCACCACATGCTCATTGGTGATCGAGGCGGTGGCCCAGCCCACGCCAATGCCGATGGCCGCGGCCGGCACCAGAATATAGATGTTTCGAAGATCATACGATTTCCGGTAAATCCATAGTCCATACATGTCGCTGATGATGTAGATTGGCAGCAGCAGCCCCGCCGCGACGACGGGCGAAATCTGCAACGCCATGAGCGGCACCGCCAGCATGCCGATGAGCGGCAGTCCGCCTTTGGAGCTGCCCACAAAAAGCGTGGCGACGCCCGCCAGAATCCAGAACCAGATATCTGTGACGATCATGGCGCCTCGGGCTGCAAGGCAACGCCGGCGTGCTCCACGCCCAGAAACTGGCAAAGCGCTTCAACGACAAAGTTGTGATCCTCACGCTGCGGGATGCCAGATACCGTGACGGTGCCAACAATGCCCGTGCCGGTGAGGTGAATGGGAAAACACCCGCCATGGGGCGCCACGTCAATCGGGTTGACGCCGCGCAATTCATCCAGCGCCTGCCCGCTTTGGGCAGTCTCGCGGCTCACCCGATAGGAGCACTTGTGCAGGCGCATCACCACATTGATTTTCCGCCGCACCCATTCGGCATTATCCGGGCTGGTTCCCGGCAAGGCTACATAAAACAGCGGCCGGCCCGCAATGCGGATGTCGATGACCAGCGTCAGTTTTTTGGCAAGCGCCGCATCACGCATTGACGTGCCAAGCTTCCAGGCATCCGCCTCGTCAAACTTCGCAAAGCACAGGCGCTCTTCCTGAAGCTTTATCCTGGTCAAATCATCGGCAAGACTCACCGAACCATCCCCATTGCATCAAGGCCACATTGTCCTAACTGAAGTCCAAAGGCAAAAAAGAAATAGACCGAGCTCCGTAGCACAGACAGCGACGCTTTCGCCGGAAGGAGAGGGCCGCACCGACTAAGATGTCAGGCGGACTCAACAGCGTTTTCCACACCAAATGACAAAGTCACCCGGCGTTCGCGAAGTGAAGCGCCGTATCTGAATTAATTGTGCGTAATGATTGCCATCATTGCAAAACTGTAATCCCCGCGCCGCTTTTCCAACACAGTCGGCGCTCAGCAGAAATCTCGGTGCGGGTGGTGTTGAATCGCATGCAACCGCAGTCAGGTTCCACCAGTCAAAGTTAATAAGTCGGGAAATGCATGATTTCCCGCGAAGGGCAGGGTTTGCCCAATACAGAAGGAAAACAAACATGTCACAAATGATTAGAAATTCCGCCTTCGCTCTTGCCGTGCTGTTTTCAGCAGCGCCCATGATGGCTGATCATGCATCTGCCAAGGCAAGTTTCATGCAGGAATGCAGTGCAAAATGGAAGGCCGCGAAGGCCGCGGGCACCGTTGCCGCCGGGACCAAATGGGCCGATTTTATGAAGACCGATTGCAGCGCGAACGCTGATCAATCGGCGGCGGCGCCGACTTCATCGTCGAAAAAGGCAAAGCCTGCTGCTGTCGCAATGGTACCTGCTGGCGGCACGTTCATGAAGAATTGCAGCGCTGAATGGAAAGCCATGAAGGACGCTGGCAACACACCTGCTGGCCTCACCTGGAAGCAATTTGTGAAACAATCCTGCGTGCTTGATGGCACGCCCCAGAGCACTTCGGACAGCACCGCAGACCCGGTTCCCGCCGAACCCACAAATGTCAACTACAATAATATCGAAGTGAAGACCGTGGACAAAAACGGTAAGCCGTTCACGCTTGGGCAGATTGCAGCTCACAAGCGCATCAAGGAGTGCGCGGGAGAATGGCGAGGCGCCAAAGGCGCTGGAACCCTGCCGGCAGGAACGAAGTGGCCGCAGTTCTGGTCAAGCTGCAATACCCGCCTGAAAGCACAGGGGTAAACCAATGAACCTCCAAAGCGTCATAGATCAAATCGCAGCGGCGGCCGGCCTCGACGGGCCAACCGCCGAACGGGCAGCCGGCATCATTCTTTCGGTCATCCAGCAAGAGGTTGATCCCGCCGTGGCAGCGCAAGTGTTTGGAAAACTGCCCGGTGCGACAGAACTTGCGGCGGCAAATCTGGTGTCCGCAAGCTCCGGCGGCATGCTGAGTTCCCTGGCCAATAGCGTGCTGGGAAGCAAAGCAGGCGTCCTCGCCGCAGGTTTCACAGCCCTTGAAGCAACAGGCCTCACCGTCGCTCAAATTGAGCAGGCTGGACTGAAGCTGATGGCCTATGTGAAGGCAAATGCCGGGTCTGGCCTCTCTGCCCAAGTAATCGCAGCGTTGCCCGGCCTTGCCGGAAAAAAAGCCTGAAGATTGACGCATAGGAAAGGGGTTCCACGTGGAACCCCTTTTCA
>JBAVOA010000624.1:0-2616 GCA_049691635.1 Aestuariivirga sp.
CGTCAAGCGCATGCTTTATCTCCAGCTACGCAAAGCTGTTACAAATTTTCCAATGCAGCGCCCTTGCTCAAGCCCGCGTTCAATGGCGGCGCGGTAGTGGATGCCGCCGTAAAGCCTCGAAATGCCAGCCTCATTGGCTGCCGCCGAGAAACTGGAAAAGCTGCGCGGCTTCAAGCCGTCCCTTTGTCCCGTGGTGTCTTCGAAGGCGAAGTTCTCGCCGAACGCATCGGTCATCACCGCAGCCGCTGCGGCCGATTGCGTGCTGTGGCCGCTGGGGTATTCGGGAAACGGCGGCGTCGTCAAGATGGGCTCCCATTTCGGATCCATGGTGCGGCGGATATAGGTGACTGGCCGCAGTAGGTCGTACTGGAACTTGGCATTCCAGCAGCCGATTAAGGCATCAGCCTCGACAACGCCAAGGCGCATCAACACGTCCACGCTTTTGTCGAGCCCCACCTTGTCGCGCTCAAAAATTTGCAGTGCAATCGAAATCCAATGCCCCGGCGGCGTGGTTGAAAGCATCGCGTCGTCGGACCAGAAGCGCGCGATGGCGCGCTGTTCGGGCGTCAAATTCGCCTTGGTGTCGAACACCTCAAGGGCTTGCTTGTAGAACTCGGAGCTCTTGTCTTCGTTGTATTCGGGCGGCGGTGGCAAAGGACAGGCGGCACCATCGGGCATCGCGAAGGTCCGGTTCTTGCCCCAGGCGGGCAGCAGCGGCAATTGCTGCAAGGCGATCGTGCTTGTCGGTACCCAGTGGGCCGGCGCCTTGGTCAACTCATATTTCATTGGAAATCCCATGTTCTCAATCACGGCACCGCCATCGCCTTGCGACCACGCCAGGACGTGGGCCGCCACGGCCTGGCCATAGGCCTCGCTGCGGGCCAGAACTTCGGGGGCCACGCCGGCCGAGACCTCGGCCTTGAGTTTCGCCTCAAGCGCCGCCATGGCATGGTGGCCGGTAGGCCCCGTATTGCTGAAATAATTCTCCGCTGCAAAAGTCATGGCCGCATGCATCGCCACGGCGTCGTCATAGGCCTTGCCAGCCGCGCGTTGGGGCAGGGGCATCAACCCATTCAGCTGACCCGCCAGGGTGCGCAGTTCACTGGAGCCCGATGCCACCGTTTCAAATGCCGTCACACCCAGATAGGCAAATGACCGGCTGGCCACCGGCGGCGTATAGGTTGGCGTATGCCGTACCAGTTCGAGCGAGAGCTGATACCAGTTGCGCAACACCGTTTCAGGCTGCGCAGCACTTGCCTGGGCCGCGGCACTGTCCAATGCGCTGAATGACGCTCCCGCCACAATCATCAGCATGACAACCAAATGCCCTATCGCACGGCGGCCCAAACTGAATGCCATCGCAAGCTTCCTTTTCATGCAATTTTTCTCTCAGTTAAGTCTGTTGCTGTAACTTTTTCACCTGTTGCAAAAACTTCGCGGTCGAGATGCCGCAATGTCTCGACGAGGGTTCCCGTTGCGATCATGTCCTTGCCGAAAGGCACGACTTCAAAATCGACGTTCTTGCGCAGATCGTGAACCAATCCCCGCCGCAATGCTTCGCCCATGCTGTCTTTCATAAGATCGTAGGCGCGCGTGCCTGGTCCGGCCAGGACGACCCGTTGCGGATTGATCAGCGCAATCAGGCGGGCGATGCCAAAACCCAGCACTTCCCCGGCACGATTGAAAGCATTCAGCGCAACTGTATCGCCGGTTTGTGCTGCCAATTCCAATTCCCGCATGTCGTCATCATGCACCGCCGCATGGATATCGAAATCATTCTCCCGCCTGTCGTTGGCCATGCGCATGATTCCATAGTCGGCGCTGAAAGCCTCGAGGCAGCCGTGGCGTCCGCAGCGGCAAAGGGGGCCGTCGGGGACGTGATTCATATGGCCGAATTCGGCGGCGCGGCCGTTGGCGCCTTCATAGACCACGCCGTTGAGGATGAGGCCGAGGCCAATACCATGGCCCAGGAAAACCACGGCCGTATTCCCGCTATACTTCTTGCGGTCCGTTGCAATCAAAGCCTCCGCGATCATGTTTGCATTGTTGCCGATGCTGCACGGTATGCCCAGTATTCTCTCGAGAGGTCTGACTACGGAAATGTCGCGGGCCCGGAATGCCGGGCTCCAGGGTATTTCCCCCTTGATAGTGTCTGCAACACCCTGCACCGCAACGCCGATGCGTTTTATTGAGGTTAACGGGATCCCGAGCTTGCTGGCATTTGCCTTGATCTCCAGGGCAACACGCGGTCCAAAGTCTTCCTTTGGGATTTCATAGGTTTCCAGTCGCAGCCTGATAGGTTCGCGCGTGACGCCGCTGAAATCTGCGAAGACCAACTCAACACCCTCGACCGAAATCGAGATGGCCAGGATGTTCGTTGCCTGCGGGTTGAGCGCCAATCTCGTCTGCGGGCGGCCCCGTTTGACCTCAGTCGGAATCGCCTCATCTTCAACAATGGAATAAACCAGACCCTCGTCAATGAGTTGCCCGCTGATGGAGGTGATTGACGCTGGCGAGAGGCCCGTCTGATGGCCTAGGGTAATTCTTGCAAGCGGGCCGTGCTGGCGCAGCGTCTCGAGGACCAAACCCCGATTCTGGCGCCTGACAAGATCGCTG
>JBAVOA010000625.1:0-11651 GCA_049691635.1 Aestuariivirga sp.
GGTTGGTCGGGTCAAGCCCGACCATGGAGAGTTTGGGGTTACCCGACGCGCCGGATCAAGTCTTCGACAGCGTATTGATCTTTTCCTGCATCGCCGTGAGCTGGTCCTTCATCACCTGAAGGTCATCCTTCGATGGCGTCTGCGCTGGCGTTGAATTTGGCTTCGGTGGCGGTGTCCCGGCGCCGGGGTTCATCGCCATCGCCGCGAAAGGATTGAAAAGTTTCATCGCATCGCTGAACAGCGCCATGTTGCGCTTGGCGTGTTCTTCCATGTTCTTGAAGGGCTCGCCGCTGAACGCCGACATCATCTGTTCGCGGATCTTGTCATGCTCCTTGGTGAGGTTCTCCAGCGAGAATTCCAGGTAGCCGGGAACCAGCGTCTGCATGCTGTCGCCATAGTAGCGGATGAGCTGGCGCAAAAAATTAATCGGCAGCAGGTTGGTGCCCTTGTTTTCTTCCTCGAAAATGATCTGGGTCAGCACCGAACGGGTGATTTCCTCGTTGGTCTTGGCATCATAGACCACGAAATCCGTGCCAGACTTCACCATGGCCGAGAGATCATCTAGCGTTACATAGGTACTGGTCGCCGTATTGTAGAGCCGGCGGTTTGCATATTTCTTGATGACCACCGGGGTTTTGGGCGCCGTCTTTTCGTCACTCACGGTTTACACTCCTCCAAGACAGACAGCCGCCAATTATCCCTCAAGCGTCCTGCCCGCAGTGCAAAAACTTGCTCCCCGCAATGCACAATTGCAAGTGCAAAAAACTATCGCGGAACGGGTTTCAAATGCTATGACTAACTAAATATCCCCCATCCCCGCCTTCAGGAGAACCCCGTGGCCGCCTCAACTTCCCAAGACATCGTCATCGTTTCAGCAGCAAGAACCCCGGTGGGTTCCTTCAACGGCGCCCTCAGCTCCGTTGCCGCGTCTTTCCTCGGAACCGTTGCCTTGAAAGCTGCCATGGAGCGCGCCAAGGTTGATGCCGCCGATATTGATGAAGTGATCCTGGGCCAGGTGCTGGCCGCAGGCCAGGGCCAGAACCCGGCGCGCCAGGCGGCGGTGAATGCCGGAATTCCCGTGGCAAGTCCTGCCTGGGGCATGAACCAGCTCTGCGGTTCGGGCCTTCGCGCCGTGGCTTTGGGCATGCAGCAGATCGCCAGCGGCGATGCCCGCATCGTGGCCGCTGGCGGCCAGGAATCCATGAGCAAGGCCCCCCACGTGGCCCACCTGCGCGATGGCGTGAAGATGGGCGATTACCAGATGATCGACTCGATGATCCGCGATGGGCTGTGGGATGCCTTCAACGGCTATCACATGGGCAACACGGCCGAGAACGTGGCGCGCCAATGGCAGATCACGCGGGAAACCCAGGACGCTTTCGCCGTGGCCTCCCAGAACAAGGCCGAAGCGGCCCAGGCCGCCGGAAAATTCAAGTCCGAAATTTGCCCCGTCACCATTTCGGGCCGCAAGGGCGACGTGATTGTCTCCGACGATGAATATATCAAGAAGGGCGTGACCCTCGACAGCGTCACCAAGCTCAAGCCCGCCTTCGCCAAGGATGGCACGGTGACGGCAGCAAACGCGTCAGGCCTGAATGATGGCGCAGCCGTCCTGATCCTGATGAGCGCTGCGGAAGCGGCAAAGCGTGGTCTCACGCCATTGGCCCGCATCGCCTCCTGGGCCAGCGTCGGGGTTGACCCCGCCATCATGGGTTCAGGCCCCATCCCCGCTTCGCAGGCAGCGCTGAAGAAAGCCGGCTGGAAAGCTGCCGACCTCGATCTGGTTGAAGCCAACGAGGCCTTCGCCGCGCAGGCCTGCGCGGTGAACAAGGAGATGGGCTGGAACCCCGACATTGTGAATGTGAATGGCGGCGCCATTGCCATAGGCCATCCCATCGGCGCTTCGGGAGCCCGCGTGCTCACCACACTTCTGCATGAAATGCAGAAGCGCAAAAGCAGGAAGGGCCTCGCCACCCTGTGCATTGGCGGCGGCATGGGCATTGCCATGTGTGTTGAAAACTAAGGGGGCGTTATGGCAAGAGTTGCAGTTGTAACTGGTGGCAGCCGCGGCATCGGCGCCGCCATTTCAAAGGCCTTGAAAGCGGCGGGATACAAGGTTGCCGCCACCTATGCGGGCAATGATGAAGCCGCCAACGCTTTCAAAACGGAAACCGGCATTCCGGTTTACAAGTGGGATGTCTCCAACGCCGAGGCCTGCGCCGCCGGACTGAAAAAAGTGGCCGAGGATCTGGGGCCTATTGAAGTCCTCGTGAACAATGCCGGCATCACCCGCGATGCCATGTTCCACAAGATGACGGCCCAGCAATGGAATGAAGTCATCGGCACCAATCTTACAGCGCTCTTCAACATGACCCAGCCCATCTGGGGCGGCATGCGTGACCGCGGCTTCGGCCGGGTCATCTGCATCTCCTCCATCAATGGCCAGAAAGGCCAGATGGGCCAGGCCAACTACGCCGCGGCAAAAGCCGGTGAAATCGGTTTCGTGAAATCCCTGGCCCAGGAAGGGGCCGCCAAGGGCATTACCGTCAACGCCATCTGCCCAGGCTACATCGGCACCGAGATGGTGCGCGCCGTTCCCCAGGATGTTCTGGAAAAGCGCATTCTGCCGCTGATCCCCGTGGGCCGCCTGGGCGAACCGGAAGAGATCGCCCGCTGCGTGGTGTTTCTTGTCGCCGACGAGGCTGGTTTCATCACCGGCTCAACCCTGTCCGCCAATGGCGGCCAGTACATGATGTAGTCCTTGATGCAGCTATCGGCCTTTGACTTGTCCTGCGAGCGCGGCGGCAGGATGGTCTTCAGCAATATCAATTTCACTTTGGCCAGCGGCGAATTCCTGCAGCTCACTGGCCCCAATGGTGCGGGCAAGTCATCCCTGCTCCGCCTCCTGGCAAGCCTCAGCGAACCAGGCAACGGGCGCATCACGTTGGAAGGCGGTTCGCTCGACCTGACGCCGGGCCAGCAGGCCCATTACATCGCCCATAGCGATGCCAGCAAATCCGCCTTGACTGTGGCCGAGAACCTGGCGTTCTGGCGCGACTTCCTCGGCGGCGGCGATCTCGACCGGGCCTTGGGTGCGGTCAATCTTGCAACCCTTGCCGACTATCCCGTAGCCCTTCTTTCGGCGGGCCAGAAGCGTCGCCTCGCCTTGGCTCGCCTCGCCCTTGTCCCCCGGGTGATCTGGCTGCTGGATGAACCGAGCGTGGGCCTCGACGAGGCCTCGCAAAAATTACTCGTGGCCCTGATGAGCGACCATCTCAAGGAGGGCGGACTTATAGTGGCCGCAACCCATGTTCCCCTTGGCCTGAAGGCTGGAAAAAATCTTCATCTCGAAGGCAGGGGGCAAGCATGAGTTTGTTGCTCGCACTCCTGCGCCGCGACATCATTCTCGCCGCCCGCCAGGGTGGCGGTGTCGGCACGGCTCTTGGATTCTTCTTGACCGTTATGGTGTTGCTGCCCATCGGCATCGGCCCCGATCAGGCCACCCTGCAGCGCCTCGCCCCCGGCATATTGTGGATCACCCTGCTGCTTTCCGTGCTGCTCTCCGCCGACCGCATCTTTCAACAGGATTTCGAAGACGGCTCCCTTGAGGTCATGGCCATGGCGCCTCCTTCCCTTGAACTCATGGCCCTCACCAAGGCCATCGCCCACTGGCTTTCAACCAGCCTGCCGCTCAGCCTTGCGGCACCTTTTCTCGGCGTGCTGCTCAACCTCAGGACGGAGTCAATCTGGCCACTGGCGCTCTCCATGGTCATGGGGTCCATTGCCCTGTCGTTCCTGGCCAGCATTGGCGCCTCGCTCACCCTCAATCTCCGGCGCGGCGGCTTGCTGATTTCAATCCTCGTCCTGCCGCTCTATGTCCCCGTCCTCGTCTTCGGCATGTCCGCCACCACCGGAAATCCGGAAACAATCGTGCCGTCACTGCTGATTCTTTCGGCCATCGCACTGGTCAGCCTCGTGCTTGCCCCCATCGCCGCCGCTGCGGCGCTACGGGCCTATCTCAAATGATTCATTTTTCGTAGAGTAAGCCATGCAGCAATTTGCCAACCCCACACGTTTCGTGAGTCTTGCCAACAGCGTCCTTCCCTATGTCTGGGGTATTACTCTCATGCTTTTTGTCGTTGGCCTTTATGGCGCACTTGTCACCGCACCTCCCGATTACCAGCAGGGCGAAACCGTGCGCATCATGTTTGTTCATGTGCCCGCCGCCTGGCTTGCGATGATGGTCTACAGCATCATGGCGCTGGCCAGTGCCGTGGCCATTATCTTCCGCCACCCCTTGGCCGACGTGGCGGCAAAGACCGCGGCCCCCATTGGTGCCGTCTTCTGTTTTCTGGCCCTTGCCACCGGCTCCCTCTGGGGCAAACCCATGTGGGGGGCATGGTGGGTCTGGGATGCAAGGCTCACGTCAATGTTTGTTCTCTTCCTCCTCTACATCGGATACATCGCCATCTGGCAGGCCATTGAAGAGCCAGGCCGGGCCGCCCTTATTGCCCGCATCGTGGCCCTCGTCGGCTTCATCAATATTCCCATCATCAAGTTTTCCGTGGACTGGTGGAACTCGCTGCACCAGCCCGCAAGCGTTTTCAAAATGGGCGGCCCAAGCATCGCCTTTTCCATGCTCTGGCCGCTCCTCGTCATGGGGCTGGCCTATACATTTCTTTTCCTCGGCCTTCATCTCGTCTCAATGAAAAGCGAAATCACCGCGCGGAAACTGCGCAACCTCCAGATAACGGGAAGCGAAAACAGGTAATGGACTGGAACGCCAACCACGCAGGCTTTGTCATCGCCTCCTACGCCATGAGCCTGGCACTTGTGGCAGGCCTCGTTGTCTATGTCTTTGTCCGCGATGCCCGCGTCAAAAAGCAGCTCGCCCAATTTGAGAAAACCAAAAAGTGACAGAACTGCCCACCCGCCGCAGGCTTGGCCTCGCCCTTCTTCCCATTGTGATTTTTGCAGGCCTTGCACTCCTGTTCTGGAGAGGCCTCTCGGGAAATCCCTCCGAGCTTCCGTCCGTGCTCATCGGCAAGCCCGTTCCAGCATTTGTCCTGCCTGCCATAGAGGGTACGAATATCCCGGGCTTCGCCTCGGCAACGCTCAGCACCGGCGGCGTCTCGGTAGTGAATATCTGGGCCTCCTGGTGCGGGCCCTGCCGTGTAGAGCATCCCCTGCTCGTCGAACTTGCCAGGCGCACCGATATCCGCCTCTATGGCATTAACAACAAGGACAAGGCCGACAATGCCAGGCGTTACCTGGGCACCCTGGGCCAGCCCTATGCTGCCATAGGCGCCGACATCACTGGGCGCACCACAATTGACTGGGGAAGCTACGGCGTGCCCGAAACCTTCATCGTCGACGGCAAGGGAATCATCCGTTTCAAGTGGATTGGGCCTCTCTCACCGGAGGTCATGACGGGAGTTTTCGCCAATGAAATTGAAAAGGCCAAACTGCCCGCAGCCGCAAACTAGCGTGACTTGCGCGGCCGGACTTTCCGGACCGGTTTTTCCGGTTCCTTCTCTTCGATCTTGTCCATTTCCGCAGCAAGGCTGGTGAGTGATTCGAGCAGCAGCTTTCGTTCTGCATTTGGCAGGATGGCCAACAGCTGGCGATCGACTTCCTCGGCTCCCGATTGCGCCTGCTTCAGCATTTTCTTGCCAATGGGTGTGAGCCTGATGGCATTGGTGCGCGCGTCATCCTTGGTGCGGCGGCGCTGTACATAGCCCTGCGCCATGAGGCGGGCCACCAGGTCCGCCAAGGTCGAGCGGTCGATGCCGGTCATTTTCACCAGATCAGTCTGGCTGCGGCCTTCATGGGCATCGGCCGCCAACAACACCGTGAACTGGCGATGGGTCAGGCCGGTCTTTCCGGTTTCGCTCATGTAGAGATGAATGGAATACTGCACCGCGCGTTTCAGCAAATGTGAAAGCGATCGCGCCAGCTGCTTCACGTCCCTGTTGCCTGTCATTGGCCCCTACTCCTGCGCAAGCGGATCAAACAGACCTTGATCCCCTGCCGTCTTGCCCGCCCCATTGCTTTCTGATCCCCGCATCAAGTCCCTGCCACGTGCAATTCCCACTGCGCCCTGCATTCAGAAAGCCGGTGAGTCCTAGCGTTTCAATTTCAAGGCGGCAAGCAAAAAAGAACGCCGCCGCCGCCGTGCAAAATACCTAAAATCATCCGGACACGGATTACAACTCTTGACTTCTGGAAATCGGCCCGTCAAGCGGGCGGTGCACCCGGGTCCGAGGTCTCATCCTCGATCATGTGCTTGGCCATATAAGGCGCGTTCGCAAGTGCGAATGCAAGGGTCAGTCCAAGAAGCCCGAACACCTTGAAATTGATCCACATGTCGGTGCTGACATTGCGCCAGATCAGTTCATTGAGCACGGCCACGAACAGGAAAAAGAACCCCCAGCGCAAGGTAAGCGCGCGCCAGGCTTCCTGCGGAAGATGGATCGCCTCGCCCATCACCGATTTGATGAACAGCTTTCCGTAGAGGAGGCCGCCGAGGAGCAGCGCGCTGAACAGCACATTGATCAGCGTGACCTTGACCTTGATGAAGGTGTCGTCGTGCAGCCAGATCGTGAGGCCGCCAAAAATGCCGACAAAGATGGCGCTGAACAGCGGAACCTTTGCAATCTTCTTTGTCAGTATCCATGAGGCCGCAAGCGCAATCACGGTAGCCACCATGAAAATGCCCGTACCCCAGAATACTCCCCCCTTCCAGTTGCCGATGAAGAAGGCCAGCAGCGGGCCTATTTCAATAAGGAATTTCGGAACTGGTTTCATGTCTCGCCTAATCCTGAAATGGCGCGGGCGAATGCATCCGCATCGAAAGGTTGAAGATCGTCAATGGATTCACCTACGCCAATGGCGTGGATAGGCAGCGCAAATTTTTCGGCAATAGCCACCAGGATGCCGCCGCGCGCCGTGCCGTCAAGCTTGGTCATGATGAGGCCCGTGACGCCAGCAACCTTGGTGAAGATTTCGGCTTGCGAAATGGCGTTCTGCCCGGTCGTGGCATCGAGAATCAGCAGCACCGCGTGGGGTGCGGTCGCATCCTGCTTCTTGACCACCCGCACGATCTTGTCGAGCTCGTCCATGAGATAGGCCTTGTTCTGCAGGCGGCCCGCCGTATCGATGAAGAGGATATCCGTGCCGTCATCGCGCGCCGCCTGCATGGCGTCATAGGCAAGGCCTGACGAATCAGAGCCCGTGGGCCGCGACAGGGTCTTGGCCCCGATGCGTTCACCCCAGATGGTGAGCTGCTCGATTGCCGCGGCCCTGAATGTGTCGCAGGCCGCAAACATCACCTTGAAACCTTCAGCCGTGGCGATGGCGCCGAGCTTGCCGATGGTCGTGGTCTTGCCCGCTCCGTTGACGCCGACCACGAGAACGACGAAAGGCTTCTCGCTGCCAAAATTGAACGGCACTTCGACGGGTTTCAACACCTTGGCCACTTCTTCCGCCAAAATGCGTTTCACCTCCTCAGGTTCAATTTCCTTGTCATAACGCCCGGCCGAGACAGCCCTGATGATTCGCTCCGAGACCGCGATGCCGAGATCGGCCTGGATCAATACGTCTTCAAGTTCCTCAAGCGTTGCCGCATCCAGCTTGCGCTTGGTGAAAATCGAGGTGATGGAAGTGGTGATCGACTTTGAGGATTTGGACAGGCCTTGCGTAAGCCGCGACAGCCACCCCCGGCGTGGCGCTGGTTCTGGCGCAGGTACCGGAACAGGAGCTTGAACAACCGTTTCTGGCTGCTTCTCAACAACGGGAGGCGGCGGGGTAGCAGGCGGAGCGGCAATCTCCACCTTAATAGGTGCCGTCTTGGCGGCAGCTTTCTTCGACTCGGGTTTTTTCGGTTCCGGCTTCTTGGGCGCGGGCTTCGGGGCTTCCGGTTTTTTTTGTTCCGGCTTTTTCGGTTCCGGCTTTTTGACCTCGATCTTTTTAGGTTCTGGCTTTGCCTTGGCTTTCGGTTCCGGCTTCTTGACCTCGATCTTCTTCGGTTCAGATTTCGCCTTGGCTTTGGGTTCCGGTTTTTTCGGTTCCAGCTTTTTGGCCTCGACCTTCTTCAACACGGGTTCCGGAACTTCCATTTTCTTAGGCGCGGGAACGGGCTCAGGCTTTGCCTCAACAACGGCCTCCGGAATTTCAGGTGCAACGGGTTTTGGCGCTTCGATTTGCGGAACGACGACCTCTTCAACGGGAGTCGGCGTCTCATTTCCCTTGCCGGTGATGCGGTTGAAAAGCTTCTTGAAAAACCCGCTCATGCGGCAAGCCTTGCTTCAAGATAGCTGTAATTGGCCGCCGTCACCTGCGCCTTCACGATGGCGCCGGGCGTCAGGCTTTGGCTGAATCGCACCGTGGCGAACTGCTCATTGCGGCCTGAATTCGGGGTTTCGACCAGCACGCGTTGCGTGGCCCCAACCAAAGAATTGAGAAACTGTGCAAGCCGCTCCTGCCCCTTCACGCGCAGGCGCTGGGCCCGCTCCCTGATCACGCCCTTGTCCACTTGCGGCATCCGCGCGGCGGGCGTTTCGGGCCGCGGTGAAAACGGGAAGACATGCAGATAGGTAAGTCCGCAGTCGTCAACGATCCGCAGCGAGTTCTCGAACATCGCCTCGGTCTCCGTCGGAAAACCTGCAATGATGTCGGCGCCGAACACCATGTCCGGCCGACGCGCTTTCAACTCCTGGCAGAACGCGATGGAATCTTCCCGCGCATGCCGGCGCTTCATGCGCTTCAGGATCATGTTGTCGCCCGATTGCAGCGACAGGTGGATATGCGGCATCAGCCGTTCCTCACCCGCCATCACCTCCATCAGTTCCGAATCGGTTTCGATGGAATCAATGGAGGAAAGGCGCAGGCGCTTGAGATCAGGAACGTCTTTCAGAATACGACTGACCAGCGCACCGAGCTTTGGCGCATCTTCAAGATCAGCCCCCCAGGAGGTGATATCGACACCGGAAAGCACCACTTCCGCATAGCCATTGGCCGTGAGCCTGCGCACCTGTTCCACCGCTTCGTGAGTTTCAACCGACCGCGAATTGCCGCGGCCCAAGGGAATGATGCAAAAGGTACAGCGGTGATCGCAGCCATTCTGCACCTGCACGAAAGCCCGGGTGCGTTCGGTCAGGCCCTCGATCATGTGCAGATGGTTTTTGCGCGGAGACATGATCTCACTCACCCGGACACGGGTCTCGCCACCGGGCAGCCAGTTCTGCGGCTGCAGCTTTTCTTCATTGCCAAGAACCATGGCAACTTCCGGCATGTCCGCAAACATCTCAGGCGTGGTCTGCGCCGCGCAACCCGTGACAATGATCTTTGCCTCCGGCTTGTCCTTGTGCGCCTTGCGGATGGCTTGACGCGCCTGCCGCGTGGCCTCCGCCGTCACCGCGCAGGTATTAAAGACGATGGAGTCTTTCATGCCGGCCTTCGCCGCATGGTCGCGCATCACTTCCGATTCATAAGTGTTGAGCCTGCAGCCGAAGGTGACGAATTCGGTGTCGCTCATGCGGCCAGTCCCGGCGGCAGTACCCCGTCAAACTCATAGGCCACCGGCCCTGTCATCAGCACATGGTCGTCGCTCCCGCGCCATTCCATGAAGAGATCGCCGCCAGGCAGCGTGATCCGGCACTTCCGGTCAATGATCTTGATGCGCCCCCCCGCCGCCATAACAGCACAAGCTGCCGTGCCGCACGCCTTGGTCAGTCCCGCGCCGCGTTCCCAAACCTTGAGCGTCACATGACCCCTGGCATCGACCCGGGCCAACGAGATATTGGCCCGCTGCGGAAACAGGTGATGGTGCTCCAGCATTGGTCCCACCTTGGAAAGGTCAACCACATCGAGATCGTCAACCCAGAAAATGCAATGGGGGTTTCCCACATTCACCACCGAGGGCGAATGGATCAGCGGCGCATCAATAGGCCCCACCTGTAACTCGATATGGCGCGTGTCGTGGAAGGGTTCCGACAACGGAATATCCTTCCAGTCGAATTTCGGCACGCCATTATCAACGGTCACCAGCCTGTCGCCAGCTTTCCGCGTCACCAGGAAGCCGCCCAATGTATCGATGGTAGCCGAGGTGCTTTTGTTCTCGTCAAACAGCATGTCGGCGATGCAGCGCGAGGCATTGCCGCAGCTTTCGACCTGGCCGCCGCCCTTGTTCCACACCAGCATGCGCACATCGGCGACATCGGATTTCTTGATGACAATGACCTGGTCGCAACCAATACCGGTGGTGCGGTCGGCAATGGCCCGCGCCTTCACGTCGTCCATGGAAATGACGCGGTCGCGCCCGTCGAGCACGACAAAATCATTGCCGAGCCCGTTCATCTTGCGGAAGGGAAGTGCTGCATCTCCGGTCATGCGCGCTTTATATGGGAAATCGCCACCCAAAAGCTAGGCCTTGCCGGAACCCAAGTCCCTTCCACCTGGCAGATACTAAAGTAATTACTTGACTGTTGATGCGATTCCATATTAGTTAAGCGAATGCTTGACCATTCATCCCAACTCGACAGCATTTTCCACGCCCTCGCGGACCCAACCCGCCGCGCCATTGTCGAACAATTGGGGGCGGGGCCCCAGTCGGTCAGCGAGATTGCCAAGCCTCTCAGTATGACCCTTGCCGCCGTCGTGCAGCATGTCCAGTTGCTTGAGGAATGCCAGCTCATTTCCACGCTGAAACAGGGCCGGGTGCGCACCTGCCAGGTCAGGCCCGAAACACTTAAAACACTGGAAGGCTGGCTGAGCCAGCGCCGCCAGCAATGGCAGCAGCATTTTGACCGCCTCGCCGCCGTGCTCGACGAGCAGGCGCAAATTTCAAAACCCAGGATCCGGAAAAGGAAAAGACCATGAGCGAGATCTCCCCCACCGCAGGTTCCCTTACCATCAACCGCGGCTTCGACCATCCAATAGGAAAAGTCTTTGCGGCCTTCAGCACGCCGGAAACCAAGGCCAAATGGTTCACCGGGCCAAAGGGCGGCGAGGACTTGGAACGGGTGATGGATGTGAAGGCTGGCGGGTCGGAAGTTCTCCGCTTCAAGCATCCCTCCGGCATGATCACCCACTTCATCGCCCGCTATCATGCGGTGGAGAAGGACAAGCGCATTGTCTATTCCTATGACCTGATGATTGATGACAGGCACCACTCCACCTCGCTCGCCGTGATCGAATTGACGGCAAGGGGAAAGGCCACCGACATGATCTTCACAGAGTTCGTTGCCTGGCACGACGGAACCAACCGCGATGACGGTCTGGCCTCGCGTGAAAAGGGCACACGCTGGCAGTTCGACAGGGTGGCGGAGGTGCTGCAATGACAGCCAAAAACAAGGACGTTGTACGAAAACTGAACAAGGCCTTTGAAGCCGATGATGTGGAAACCATTCTCTCCTGCCTCGCAGACGACATCCGCTGGGATGTGGCCGGCCACTTCACGGCAATTGGCAAGGAAGAGTTTCGCAAGCAAGTTCACCATGAAGCATTTGTCGGCGCGCCGGCGATAACCATCATCAACGAAATCGCCGAAGGCAACTATCTGGCCGTCGAGGGCCGCGTTGAATCAAGAATGAAGACCGGCGTTCTGTTCAAGGCGGTATTTCACAACACCTATCGTCTGGAGAACCAAAAGG
>JBAVOA010000626.1:0-4232 GCA_049691635.1 Aestuariivirga sp.
ATAGTTGGCTTATTCTTGCCGCTATTGTTGGTCAATGAGCCTTGCGGCGGGTTTCCAATCCGCCAGATAAACAGAATTTGTACGATGGATCTCATGCCCCGCATTCAAGATTACGTGAAGGTTGCACTACTCACCGGTTTTTTGGGCGCTGCCATGGCGACCGGGGCCAAGGCCCAGGAGATAAAAGACGATAAGGTGGTGGCCATCGTCAATGGCCACGAGATCAAGATTTCAGAAGTGCAGATGGCTACCGATGACATCATCGGCCAATTGCCTGATTTGCCGCCAAAACTGCGTTATCCTTTTGTTGTCGAGTTCCTCGTTGAGCGTCATTTGCTGGCCCAACTGGCGGTCAAGGAAGGCATCGCGAATACGGATGAATACAAGCGGCGGCTGGCTCTTTACCAGGCCAAGGCCCTGCGCGATGCTTATTTCTTCCAAAAAATCCGCCCTCAGGTCACCGACGAGGAGATCAAGGCGGCCTACGATGCGGAATCGGCAAAAGTGGCGCAAACCGAGCGGGTGCGCGCGCGCCATATCCTCCTTGGATCCGAGAAGGAAGCGCTTGATATCCTCGCGCGCCTGAAGGCCGGTGAGAAGTTTGAGGATCTCGCCAAGAAATACAGTCTCGACGGATCAAAGGATTACGGCGGCGATCTTGGCTATTTTACCGCGCCGGAAATGGTTGCTGAATTCTCCAAGGCTGCCTTTGCCCTAAAGGTCGGTGAAGTTTCCCAACCCGTGAAAACCGATTTTGGCTGGCACGTTATCAAGCTTGAGGACCGGAAGCTGGGCGCGGCGCAACCCTTTGACCAAGTGAAATCAGCAATCCGCAATGTTCTCTTGCGCAAGAAAGTGCAGGAGATAATGGATGGACTTCGCAAGACCGCGAAAGTCGAGGTGCTTGACGAGGATCTGAAAAAATACGCGGAAGACGTCGCAAAAAAGAGCAAAGCCATTAACGACAAGCAGAATGGCGGAATTGCGGTTGCTCCCGCCGATGGTGAAGCTGGCACGGGCGGCAAGGGCGATCTTCAGGTTCCTGAATAATAATTTGCTCTCTGGGGACGGATGATGGCGCATCGTGTTTCACCGCTCGCACCACACGCGGTGCCACACCTTCCTCCTATCAGTGGAGTTGAACTTGCAACCGCCGAAACTGGCATCCGCTACAAAAGCAGACCCGATATGCTTTTGGCGAAGCTTGCACCGGGCAGCATTGTAGCGGGCTGTTTCACGCTCTCGAAATCACGTTCGGCACCAGTCGACTGGTGTGCCCAGAACCTGAAGGGCGGCAAGGCGCGCGCTGTGGTGGTCAATGCCGGCAATGCCAACGCGTTTACAGGCAAGGCAGGTGTTAAGACGGTCGCGACCGTTGCCAGGGCTGCAGCCCTGGTATTGAAATGCAAAGCATCGGAAATTTTTCAGGCTTCAACGGGTGTCATTGGCGAGCCCCTGAATCCGGGTCCCATTGTCAATGCCCTGCCCGGATTGATTGCCGCCGGGCGCGGGGACTGCTGGGATGACGCGGCACGGGCCATCATGACCACGGATACATTCGCCAAGTTGGCAACAGCCTCGGTGAAATTGGGTGGCAGGACGGTGACCATCAACGGTATTGCCAAAGGCTCGGGCATGATCGCGCCGGATATGGCAACTATGCTTGTTTTCATCTTTACGGATGCCGGACTTCCGCCCCGAATCCTGCAAAAACTGCTGTCAAACAGCGTTTCCACGAGTTTCAACTGCATTACGGTTGATGGAGATACGTCCACCTCCGATACCGTCCTTCTTTTCGCAACCGGACAGGCCGGGCCTGCGCCGAAGGGCCTGAAGTCGGCAGGTGATGCGCGGCTGAAAGGTTTCGCCGATGCCCTGCAGGGCCTGTGCCTTGATCTGGCAAAGCAGGTGGCGCGCGACGGCGAAGGGGCCGAGAAGCTCATCGAAATTGCCATTACGGGCGCCCAGTCCGACAAGGCGGCCCACCGGATTGCCATGTCGGTTGCAAATTCGCCACTGGTGAAAACCGCAATCGCGGGTGAAGACGCCAATTGGGGCCGCATTGTCATGGCCATCGGCAAGGCCGGTGAAAAGGCGATCCGCGACAAGCTCCGCATCTCGATCGGCGGCATCCAGGTGGCCAAGAACGGTATGCGCGATCCGCACTACAAGGAAGCGGAGATCATGCCCCACATGAAGGGGCGGGAGATTGTGATTGCGGCGGATGTCGGTGTTGGCAAGGGCAGGGCCAAGGTCTGGACCTGTGATCTCACCCATCGCTACATCGACATCAACGGCTCCTACCGCAGCTGATGCGTATTCTTCTTGTGGCAGCGGTCGCGTTGGTTGATCCCGATGGCCGGGTGCTGATAGCCAAGCGACCGGAGGGGAAAATGCTTGCGGGCCTGTGGGAATTTCCAGGCGGCAAAGTGGAGCCCCGGGAGCGGCCGGAAGCCGCCCTCATCCGGGAATTGAAGGAGGAACTGGCGATCGATGTGACGGAATCCTGCCTCGCGCCGCTCACCTTTGCCAGCCATGCTTACGAGGACTTTCACTTGCTCATGCCGCTTTACGTGTGCAGGCGGTGGAAGGGCACAGTAACCTCGCTGGAGGGGCAGGAGCTGCAATGGATGAAGCCGTTGAAGCTCCGTGACTATCCCATGCCGCCCGCCGACAAGCCGCTGGTGGCACATTTGATCGATCTGCTCTAGGCTGCAAGGACACAGACGGCGACGGCGTAGGCATGACTCCCGAAGAATATCTGAAACACGATGGCATGGCGCTTGCGGCCTTGATCCGCGCGGGCAAGATGAGCCGGGCGGATGTGCTGGAGGCAGCCCGTGAGCGGATCGCCGCCTGCAATCCGGCGATCAATGCGGTCATCGACCTCTATGACGAGCCTGCTGAAGATCGCGATCCGCATGGCCCTTTCAGCGGCGTGCCGTTTCTCCTCAAGGATATTGGCGCCGGACTCGGTGGAAAGCGCACCAGTTGCGCCAGCCGCGCCTTTGCCGATGCACCCCCGCAGATGCTTGACGATGAGTTGACCATCCGTTTCAAGGGGGCCGGCTTTCGCATACTGGGGAAAACCAATCTTCCGGAACTGGGCTTCAACGTCACAAGCGAACCTGCGCACTTCGGACCGACGCGCAACCCGTTCGATTTTTCGCGGAGTGCCGGCGGATCATCCGGCGGCTCGGCCGCGGCGGTCGCTTCGGGCATGGTGCCGCTTGCCCATGCCACCGATGGCGCCGGTTCGATCCGCATTCCTGCCGCCTGCTGCGGCCTCGTTGGGTTGAAGCCTTCGCGTGGCCTTATCCCGCAGGGGCCGTACCATGCCGATATTTACGGAGGCCTCGTCACCGAAGGCGTGGTCAGCCGTTCTGTGCGTGATTCTGCAATGGCACTGTCCATCATGGGAGGCGCGGATGCAGGCGCGCCTTATGCGGCGCCTTCACTCATTTCACAGGGTGGCAAATACCGGATCGGCGTACTTATGAAGGGGGCAGACGACTTCAACTTTGATGCGGATGCCTGCCGGGCTGTTTCGCTCGCTGCCGGTCAACTCAGCAATGCGGGCCACAGTGTGGAACTGGTGCCTGAATTCCTGTCTCCTGACGACTGGCGAATTCCTCGCCAAATCTATCACGCACAGGTCTGCGCTCAGGCCGCTGCGGATTTCTCCGGGCGGGATGTCCCCGATGGGCTGGAGGAGATCAACCGGGCTGCAATCCTGTTGGGCCGCTGCATGCCAGCTGAACAACTTCTCGCCATGGTCCGCAGCGGGCAGGATTTTGCCCGCCGCTTTGCTGCTGCAATATGGCAGTTCTGTGATGTGCCCTTGATGCCGGCGCTGGCCAGCGCTGCGCCGAAACTCGGGCAGTTTCCGATGGATCACACTGACGTCCGCCTTCATGTGGACCGCATGACGCGGCTTGCGCCCTTTGCTGGAACTTTCAATCTCACGGGCGGCCCGGCGCTGGTGGTGCGCGTGGCGCAGACCGCCGAAGGCCTGCCCCTTGGCGTACAGCTGGCATCGGACATGGGCCGTGACTTGCAACTCCTTGCCCTTGGCGAAACCCTTCACCGGCAGCCCGACACAGTGCCGTCATCTGCCTCAAAATAGCGCTAATTCAGCTTGGTTTCCGGTACTTTCAGGGCATCGGCCAGACGGAATTTCGCGGAACCGGGTTTCAGGGGCTTCTGCTGGCTTTCATGGGGCGCCCAGGCGG
>JBAVOA010000627.1:0-2616 GCA_049691635.1 Aestuariivirga sp.
CCTGCCATTGCGATCCCCTGTGTGAGAATTTCCTTGATACGGGCAAGCGCATGTGGATTGTCGACTGGGAATATTCCGGCATGAATGATCCCCTGTGGGACTTGGGCGATCTGGCGGTTGAGGGACAATTCACCAGGGATCAGGAAGAGGAAATGATCGCCGCCTATTTCGACGGTGAGCCTACGGCGGCGGAGCGGGGTCGTTTTGTGATCTACAAGGCCATGTGTGACCTGCTGTGGACTCTCTGGGGCCTCATCCAGCATGCCAACCGGAATCCGGTGGATGATTTCTGGGCCTATTCCATCAACCGCCTCGAACGCTGCAAGGCGCTGATGGCCACGCCGGACTTTGAGAAGCATGTGGCGGCGGTCAGGAAAGGCTAGACAACCTCATTGCCGCGCCGCGCAGGCCTGATACCTCCTGTTCACACTCTCGGCAAAAATCTTCGTTGTCATTTTGCTGCGGATTTTCGGGCTGGTGAGCGCAATATCAGGCACTGCGGCGTAAGCGGGTTTTGTCCCGGTGGTTTTCTCGTAGATCGTTCGAAGAGCACTATAGGTCAACGTCTGAACGAAGCTGTTGTCTTTCTCGTGCAGCAGATCCTTGCGGATATCTTCGTCGGGAAGTTCGAAACTTGAGCCTTGCAAGACCTTGCGCAGCGCCTTTTCGGATTTGCTGGTGGTGTCCCTGATCTTCCCATCACTATCGTAAAGCAGCAGGTCTCCGTCCGTTGCCAGGACCACGTGGGTGAGTTCGGCAATCTGCTTCTGGAATGCTGCGTTGCGGCTGGCGTAACGGCCGGCGTTGAAGTCGGCGAAGCGATAGAGCTTGCGGTCATAGCCGGTCTCATAGCCAAGCAGCAGCAGGACACCGTAATACATGCCGCCATGGCGGGTGTAGAGTTCATCGCGCACGGCATAGACATCGTCCAATGACATGGGCAGCCAGCGCCGCCGCCTGGCAACCTCGAGGGCAAAATCCACCGATACCTGCATGGAACCAATCGTGTCGATCTCGTTTTTGCCTTCAATTTGCTTGTTCAGCAGTCCGCTGTTGACGATGATGCCAAGGCTCGATTGCTTGGCAGCATCGGCCACCATGGACCGGAAGGTCAGGTCAAGGTCACGCTCAGTGCGGGCGCTGCGGATGCGGGCGAGGTAGCTATCGGATTTGCTTGGCGTGGTTTCCAGAAAACGCAGAGCGAGACGCCCCAGAACAGGCACCCGGTCCATCTTGGTGCGGAGTGCCGCTTCCGAAATCTTGCCCAGTCCCGCCACGGCGGGGTTGGCCACGAAGCTTGATTCCTGATCGATGACCGCAATAGCTGCGCAGATGTTTTCCTTGCTGGCGGGCAGATCGTGGAGTTTCAGGACATCGAGCAGGTCCGCTGCCCAGCCTTGAGGATCTTTTACATTTTTCTCGGCGCCGATGATGAGCCGGGCCACTTCGGGTTGGGAAAGTGCCGGGGCTTCCGCTGCGAAAGCGATGGGACAGCAGGCCCAGATCGCCACCAAAATGCAGAAGAAAAGCCGGGTCACACAAAGTTCCTTTCGTTTCAACATAAACCATAAAAGGAATTTATGTCTAAAATAAGGAACCCTTTGCAACCCGGTGATTTATTTCAGAACGCCGGAAGCCTTGGCCGCATGGGTTGCGAGATAGTCCATGAGGGGCGGTGACAGGCAGTCATAGGGCTGAAGACCGACTTTTTTCAACCTGGCGCGGATGGCCTTCATGTCCTCGGGCTTGGTGCCGCTTTCGATGATGGAAGAAACAAAGGCGGCGAACTCCGGCGGCGACCAGCCCTTTTCCTTGGACAGTTCCGTATGGATGAAATCAAGGCCATAGAAGCCGTGAGAGGTGCGCTCGACGCGGCCATACATGTGAACCCCGCAGCCCGTGCAGGCATGGCGCTGGATCAGGGCATTGGCATCGACGATCTTCAGCTTTTCGCCGTTTGCTGTGACCTTCACATTGTCGCGGCCGACAACGGCCACAACGGAGAAGATGGCGCCTTCCGGTTTCCAGCACTTGGTGCAGCCGCAGGCGTGATTGTGGGCGGTTTGCGCGCCAATGCTCACGGTTACCGGATTTGTGGAGCATTTGCAGGTCAGTGTGCCGCCGGCAAATTTTGCCTTGGCCTTGCCCTTCACACCCTTGTCAATTGCGGGGTGAAGAGAAATTGCCTTGGATTTCTTTGCGGCGGGCTTCTTGGTCTTGGCTTTCTTGGCCATTGGTGGTCCTCCCTTGGGTTTCTCTTTCTAAAACACGACAACGCTGCGGATCGACTTGCCTTCATGCATGAGATCGAAGGCATGATTGATTTTTTCCAGCGGCAGGATGTGGGTGATCATCGGATCAATCTCGATCTTGCCGTTCATGTACCAGTCGACGATCCTGGGTACATCGGTGCGGCCGCGGGCGCCGCCAAAGGCCGTACCGCGCCAGGACCTGCCGGTCACCAGCTGGAAAGGGCGGGTGGAAATTTCCTGGCCCGCTCCTGCCACGCCGATGATGATGGACTGGCCCCAGCCCTTGTGGGCCGCTTCAAGGGCCACGCGCATGACCTTCACATTGCCGATGCATTCAAAGGTGTAGTCGGCCCCGCCATTGGTG
>JBAVOA010000628.1:0-4372 GCA_049691635.1 Aestuariivirga sp.
CCATTCAATAATCGTGAAATATTTCGACAGAAGCTCTTCCAGCCCCAGTTCACCCACCTCAACCGTCGATTTGATCCGGTAGAGGTCGACATGGGAAACCGGAACCCGCAGGGCATCATAGGATTGAACCAGTGAAAACGTGGGGCTGGGAATATCAAATTCCTTCCCATCCACGGCCAGCGCCCGGATCAAGGCTCGCGCGAAAGCTGATTTCCCGGCCCCCAGTTCGCCCGAAAGGTGAATGGCAAGCCCCGGCCTCGCCCACAGGGACAGCTCATGCGCCAATGCCTCCATGGCAGGCAGCGAGGTGGAACGGCGTTCAATGATCATGGTGGACGGGTTCAGGCCACGCGTTGCGGGCTGAGGCGTTCAACTGGATTGCTCTTGGAATTTTGCAGTGCGGGTCCATCAATGGGGAAGCTACACACAACTGTGGTTCCGCGGTCAAGCTTTGAAATCAGCGAGACATTGCCGCCGTGAAGCTCGGTAAAGCTCTTGACGATGGCGAGGCCCAGGCCCGGTCCACGGTGGCTTCCCGGCTGGGTTTTGGACTGAAACCGCTCGAAAGCCTTCTTCTGGAACTCCGGATCGATGCCGCGGCCCGAGTCGGCAATCCAGATCTGGATATTCGCGCCGGTACGCCTGGCGCCCATGCGGATCTGGCTGTTCCTTGCCGAAAACCCGATGGCATTTGACAGCAGGTTGGCGATGATCTGTTCCACCCTCATGTCATCGCCGACAAATGAAAGCGAGTCCTCAGCAAGTTCGATGCTCAGCGTCTGGTCGCGCCGGACCATGGACGGCGAGAGTTTTTCGGCCACCGATTGCAGGATAGTGGCCACATCCAGCTTGGACAGCCGCAGTTCCATGGCGCCTGCATCAATCGCCGACAGGTCGATGATGGCATCAATGATGGCCTTCAAATCCTCCGATGACCGCTTGATGTCGAGAACATATTCCCGCTGCTTGGGCGAAAGCTCGCCCACCAGCCCGAGGTCCAGGGTTTCGGCAAATCCAAGGATACTGGTGAGCGGGGTGCGGACCTCATAGGAGACATTGCTGAGAAAGGCGTTCTTGAGGCGGTCGGCAGCCTCCAGAGCTTCGGTGCGGTCGCGCAGCGCGCGTTCCATTTTTGCCGGATCTGAGATGTCCGAGAAAGTGAGCAGTGTGTTGCCGTCGGGCAGGGGAACCGAACTGTATTGAAGAATCCGGTCCTGGGCCGTCAGGCGGCCGCGCAGCGCCCGGCGTTCTGATTCCATGCCGGTAATGCCAAACTTGATCTCCTGCCATGCCGCACCCGCTTCCCTGATAACCACCGCATCGCTGGCAAGCTGGTCGATATGCGGTTCCTTCTGGAGAAAAGCGCCATCAAAATTCCAGAAATTTGAGAAGGCGGGATTGAAAAGTTTCAAACGGCCATCGGAACCAAAGAGGGCAATGGCCTCTTCGAGATTGTCGAGTGTCTCGCGCTGTACGCCGATGAGTTCGTTGTAGCGGCTCTCAAGCTGGATTTCCTTTGTGACATTTTCATAGAGATAGGTAACGCCGCCAAACGGATGTTGTTCGCAGACCACATGCAGAGAGCGCCCATCAGGCAGGTACCACCAGCTTTCCCGCATTTCGAGAGTTGTGTAGGAGGACAACTGGCGAGCTCGCCATTCGCGGTAGTTGGCCTGCTCGGGAATGCATCTCTGGGTCCGCAGGCGATCGAGTATTTCGCCGTCGGTGGGATGGCTGTCGAGCCATTGGCCTTCAACCGGCCAGAGCTGCGCAAAGGCCATGTTGTGAAAACGCAGGCGCTGGTCAGGCCCGAAGATGGCAATGGCCGTGTCAAGCTTGTTGAGTGTGGAGGCATGGGCCTTGATATGCCGGTCAAGCTCCTTCTCGATTTCCTCCATCGCCGAGACATCGATGGCGAATCCCGCCGTGCCTTCCGGCAGGGCAACCTCATGGATGTTGAGAGCCCGCATGGCACCGGCAAATACCGCATGGGTTCGGCCCAAAAGACCCACCTTGGGATCGGCCTTTGTCGTGTCGATCCGGTCAGGTGCTGCAACTTCGATAAGGGATTTCAGGACCGCATCGCTGTCGGGCAGTTCCACCGCTTTGACATAGGCCCGGTTGACCCAGCTGAGTTTGCCATCTTGATTGCGAAGCCAGATCGGCAAGGGTGCCGAATCAAGCACTGCGCTGAGGCGCTCGACCTGCATGCCCAATTTTCGCGCGTCATAGTTCAGCTCGGTGATTTGCTGGCGTTCGCCGGACAGGGGACGAAACCGCAGGGTTGCCATGCCGCCCGCCGCCCGGCCATCAGCCTCGAGCAGCTCATTGTGCAGTGTCTTGACGCCGATGTTGAAGGGCTTTCCGATCTCGCGCAGCGTCCTGAGGCTGTCTTCGATGAGGTTGCTCGAATCTGCTTCGAGCCAGCCCGGGAAATCTACTATTTCAGCAGCGGTGGGAGGGACCTTTGCGCTGCCATACATGCTGCCGATGATGCGGCTGGGGAGCTCCTGCTTGCCGCGCCAGACAATCATCACATGGGCCTCTGCGGCAAAGGCCGTCTCAGCCTCGTTCAGCCGTATCTCAAGTTCGCTAACGCGCTGCCGCGCCTTGTTTTCGCCCTGGCTCAGCTTTCTGACCACAAGAAACGCCCAGGCAAAGACAGCCACCGCAGCCAGCGTGAGAAAACTGGTCAGGGGGTCGATATTGGGAATTTGAAAGGAGGCGGCAACGGCCTGGCCGCACTGCAAAAAAACGGACATAACAACGGCGGTATGACGCATGAGTGCGTTCATTGTGCTGTTGCCTACCCGCATTTTTTCTCCGGCCGCCTGCGCGATACGGCCCGAATCAGCCCGCATCTGTCCCGACCGGACATATAGACTCAAAAATTGCCTGTCGGAACCTACTTCATGGCCCGTACCAGCCGCGCCGTTGTGTGTGCGTCAGTAGCGATAGTAGTCGGGTTTGAATGGACCCTTTGGTGTGACCCCGATGTAGGAAGCCTGATCATCACGCAGGGTTGTCAGCTTGACGCCCAGCTTTTCCAGATGGAGCCTGGCGACCTTCTCATCAAGATGCTTCGGCAGGACATAAACCTCATTCTTGTACTTGCCGGTCTTGGAGTTGGTGAAGAGTTCGATCTGGGCCAGTGTCTGGTTGGTAAACGAGGCGGACATGACAAAGCTGGGGTGGCCCGTTGCATTGCCGAGATTGACGAGACGGCCCTGCGACAGCAGGATGATCCGGTTGCCCTTAGGAAAATGCACCAGGTCGACCTGGGGCTTGATATTGGTCCACGGGAAATTCTTCAGTTCGGCAACCTGGATTTCATTGTCGAAATGGCCGATGTTGCAGACGATGGCCATGTCCTTCATCTGCTTCATGTCATCGACGGTAATCACGTCCTTGTTGCCCGTCGCGGTGACAAATATATCGGCATGCGAGACAACATCCGAAAGCGTCTGCACCGAGTAGCCATCCATGGCGGCCTGCAGGGCGCAGATAGGATCAATTTCGGTCACGACAACGCGGGCGCCGGCGCCCCGCAGAGAGAGGGCCGAGCCCTTGCCCACATCGCCATAGCCGCAAACCACGGCAACTTTGCCAGCCATCATCACGTCCGTGCCGCGCCGGATAGCGTCCACCAGTGATTCCCGGCAGCCGTACTTGTTGTCGAATTTGGACTTGGTGACGCTGTCATTCACATTGATCGCGGGGAAGGGAAGTTCGCCCTTTTTCTGCAATTCATAGAGGCGGTGCACACCCGTGGTTGTTTCCTCGGAAACGCCGATGATCGAGGCGCGTACCTTGCTGAACCAGCCCGGGCTTGCCTTGATGCGCTTGGCGATCTCGGCATAGAGGCACTCCTCTTCCTCGCTCTTCGGGTAAGCGATAAGCTTCGGGTCTGTTTCAGCCTTGGCACCAAGCAAGATGTAAAGGGTTGCATCGCCGCCATCGTCGAGGATCATGTTGGTGGTCTGGCCATCAGCCCACTCGAAGATTTTCGCGGTATATTGCCAGTATTCCTTCAGGGTCTCGCCCTTGAAGGCGAACACCGGAATGCCCGCCGCCGCGATTGCCGCTGCCGCATGGTCCTGGGTTGAATAGATGTTGCACGAGGCCCAGCGGATGTCGGCGCCCAGCGCTTTCAGGGTTTCAATGAGAACGGCGGTTTGTACTGTCATGTGGAGTGAACCGGAAATGCGCGCGCCCTTCAGGGGTTGTGCCTTGGCATATTCGGCCCGGGTGGACATCAGGCCCGGCATTTCAACCTCGGCCATGTCCAGTTCCTTGCGTCCCCAGTCGGCCAGCTTGATGTCGGCAACGTGGTAGTCGGTGAAAGCGGCCATGGGAAAGCTCCACATAAGGG
>JBAVOA010000629.1:0-22638 GCA_049691635.1 Aestuariivirga sp.
CACATTCATGTGGCCGGGCATGCGGCCTGCAACGGGATGAATGGCGTATTTCACGGTGACGCCAGCCGCTTTCAAATGATCGGCCATTTCGCGCAAGGCATGCTGGGCCTGCGCCACGGCCATGCCGTAACCCGGCACGATGATCACCGAGCCGGCGTTCTTGAGAATGAAGGCCGCATCATCGGCGGAACCCTGCTTGACTGGCCGCGTTTCCTTTGCGCCACCCGCTGGCCCGGCGGTCTCGCCGCCAAAGCCGCCGAGGATGACCGAGATGAAGGAGCGGTTCATGCCCTTGCACATGATGTAGGACAAGATGGCACCCGATGAGCCCACCAGCGCGCCGGTGATGATCAGCGCCGTGTTGGCCAGGGTGAAGCCGATGCCCGCCGCAGCCCAGCCCGAATAGGAATTGAGCATCGACACGACAACCGGCATGTCCGCCCCGCCGATGGGGATGATCAGCAGGAAGCCGAGCGCGAAGCTGATGAAGACAATCAGCCAGAAATCAACGGGGCTCTGCGTGGCAAAGAAACTAAACACGAAGAACAATAACGCCAGGCCAAGTGCTGCATTGATGTAGTGCCGGAACGGCAGCATGATGGGCGCCCCGCTCATGCGGCCGTCAAGTTTGAGAAACGCGATGATGGAGCCCGTGAACGTGACGGCGCCAATGGCCGCGCCCAGCGCCATTTCAATGCGGCTCTGTGCATGGATTTCACCGCCACTGGCAATGCCGAAGGCATCGGGCGCGTAGAATGCCGCTGCCGCAACAAATACCGCAGCCAAGCCGACAAGCGAATGGAAGGCCGCAACAAGCTGCGGCATGGCCGTCATCGCAATGCGTCTGGCTGCCAACGCGCCAATGCCCCCGCCTATGGCGATGCCGCCAACGATCAGGGCCCACACCAGCGGATTGGTCGGCGCCGCGATGGCAAGCGTGGTGAGAACGGCAATGGCCATGCCCACCATGCCGTAGGTATTTCCCGCGCGCGCCGACTCAGGGTTGGAAAGTCCCCGCAACGCCATGATAAACAGGGCGCCGGCGACGAGATAAAGCAGGGCGGCGAAACTGGCTGACATCTATTTGCCCTTCTTCTTGTACATGGCCAGCATGCGGCTGGTCACCAGGAAGCCGCCGAAAATATTCACGCTAGCCAGGATGAGCGCAAGAAAACCGAAGATCATGGCGATGGTGGATCCCGAGGCAATGGCCCCTGCCCCCACCGCGAGCAATGCACCCACCACGATGACCGAGGAGATCGCATTGGTCACCGACATCAGCGGCGTGTGCAGCGCCGGCGTCACATTCCATACGACGTAGTAGCCGACGAAAACCGCGAGCACGAAAATGCCAAGCAGCGAGACGAAGGGATCAACCGTGTGAGCCATCTGTTCCATTATTTTAAGCCTTGTACATCGGGTGAACCAGCGCCCCATCGCGGGCAATCAGCGTGCCCTTGATGATCTCGTCTTCATAATCAATCTTGAGGCTGCCATCGGGCTGGATCATCAGGTCGAGGAAGTTGGCAAGGTTCTTGGCAAACAGCGGCGAGGCATTGCCCGCCAGCTTTCCCGCCAGGTTCAGCGTGCCGATGATCGAAACGCCCTTGTGTTCCACAATCTGGTCGGGCTTCGACAGCGGGCAGTTCCCGCCGCGCTCGACCGCGAGGTCTACAATGACCGAGCCGGATTTCATGCTCTCAACCATCTCTTTGGTGACCAGCACCGGGGCTGGCCGGCCCGGGATGAGCGCCGTGGTAATCACGATGTCCTGGCCTTTGATATGTTCGGCAACGAGGGCCGCCTGCTTGGCCCTGTCCTCCGCCGACAATTCCTTGGCATAGCCGCCCGACGTCGCCGCATCGGCCACATCGGCAAACACGAATTTTGCGCCAAGACTTTTCACCTGCTCTTCGGTGGCCTTGCGCACGTCGGTCGCCGAAACAATGGCACCGAGACGCCGCGCCGTGGCAATGGCCTGAAGACCTGCCACGCCCACGCCCATGATGAAGACCTTGGCTGGTGGAACGGTTCCCGCCGCGGTCATCATCATCGGGAAGGCCCGGCCATAATTTGCCGCCGCGTCAATCACCGCCTTGTAGCCTGCGAGATTGGACTGGGAGGACAGGATATCCATGGATTGCGCCCGCGAAATGCGCGGCATCAGCTCCATGGCAAAAAACGACTGGCCCGACTTGGCCAGCGCCTCAAGACCCTTGCGTTCGCCATAGGGGTCGAGGCCTGCGGCCACAACCGCGCCCCTCTTCAGATTCTTGAGAATGGCATCCGGTGGACGGCGCACGCCCAGAATGACATCGGCATCCTTGAGCCCCGCATCCGACTTGATAATGCTGGCCCCGGCAGCCACAAAGGCGTCATCGGAAATATGGGCTCCGTTCCCTGCCCCGGCCTGCACCCCCACGGCAAGCCCCTTCTTCACATAGGCCTTGACCGTGTCCGGACTTGCCGAAACGCGGCGCTCTCCGGGGCTTGTTTCAGAAAGAACCGCGATTTTCATGGGTATTGGCGGCCTATGAGACGTTGACGGCGGTGATCAGCCCAAACACCACCAGCAAACCGAGTGGCAAGTACCACTTGCCGCTTGTGCGCACGTCAATCAATACGGCCAAAATCCCGAGAATCAGCCCGGTAAACCCGCTGAACACGTTCAGCGTGTGGGCGAAGCGGAATGAAACCAGCGACACCAGCACAAAGGCGCAGATGATTGAAAGCGCAATGGAGCCCGTGACAAAGGCATTATAGGTGTTGCGGTGCTCTTCCATACCCTGTGCATGGTTGCCCGAAGAATGATCCGCCATGTTAAAAATCCCTCAAGTTGCGTGAATCTCTTGGTTTACGTCTAGCCAAGCCCACCGCCCCCCGCAAGCATCACCAATTGGCGCGGCGTTGAGTCACGTTTGGACCGAAGCATCCGTGAAAAAGATTTAAGTCGCATTTCCCGTTGCGGTGCCACATATTGCTGCAATGCAGCAATTGAATGAAAAGCAGATTCTTGTGCTCCAGGGCGGCGGCGCCCTGGGAGCCTATCAGGCCGGGGCCTATGAGGCTTTGGCAGCCCGGGGCCACTGCCCCGATTGGGTGGCAGGCATTTCAATCGGCGCCATCAATGCGGCGATTATCGCAGGCAACACCCCCGAAAATCGCGTGAAGCGTTTGCGCGCATTCTGGGAAAAAGTTTCTTCAGGGCTGCAAGGGCCGTCACTCTTTCCCGGCGATCACGGGCGTTCCCTGTTCAATGAGACGAGTAGCTGGCTCACCAGCCTGTTTGGAATTCCTGGATTTTTCACCCCGCGTTTTCCGCCGCCAAGCCTTTCGTTGCCGGGCACCACTGCAGCCTTGAGCCTTTATGACACCGCACCCCTGCGGCAAACGCTCAATGACCTCGTGGATTTCAAAATCCTCAATCAGGGAAACATGCGCACAAGTGTCGGCACCGTTCACATCAAATCCGGAAACTTCCGGTTTTTTGATACGAAAAAGGACACCCTGACCGCTGACCACATCATGGCAAGCGGTGCCCTCCCCCCGGGATTTCCCCCGGTCGTGATTGACGGCGAGTCCTATTGGGATGGCGGCCTCGTCTCCAACACGCCATTGCAATATGTGATTGACGAGGCAAACGGCGGCAAAGACCTGTGCATCTTCCAGGTGGATCTGTTTTCGTCACGGGGACTCGTGCCGTCGACGATTTTTGAAGCCGCCGAACGCGAAAAGGAAATCCGTTTCTCAAGCCGCACCAGATTGAACACCACGGCGGCAATGGAATCACAACGCCTGCGCAAGGCGGCAAAAAATCTCGTGGCAAAGCTTCCCTTGTCATTCCGCGATGATCCCGACGCACAGGTGCTGCTCGAACACGCAAAGGAAGCCGCAATAACCGTGATGCACCTCATCAACCGGCCAACCAACCACGACGGCCAGTCAAAGGACTATGAGTTTTCAAGGCTCAGCGTTGAGGAGCATTGGGAAGCAGGCCGCGAGGATGTCGAACAGTCCCTGGCTAATCCGGCGTGGCAAAACCGCACCCGGCCGCAACACGGCATGAAAACCTTTGACCTCACGCGGGAGCAACAGCCATGAAAATTGCCGATGTCGCCAGGTCGGCCTTCGCCATGCCGCTCGCCAGCCCCTCCTATCCACGCGGTCCCTATCGCTTTGTGAACCGCGAATACATGATCATTTCCTATCGCACTGATCCCGATGCGCTGCGCGCTGTCGTGCCGGAACCGCTTCGGTTCAGCGACGCGATCGTGAAGTATGAATTCATCCGGATGCCGGATTCAACCGGCTTCGGCAACTATACGGAATCGGGCCAGGTCATCCCTGTGACCTTCAATGGCGTGGCCGGCAGCTACGTGCACTCCATGTATTTGAACGACGATGCGCCCATCGCCGGTGGCCGTGAAATCTGGGGCTTTCCCAAGAAGCTCGCTGAACCAAAACTGCGAACGGAAAAGGACACACTCGTCGGCACGCTTGATTATGGCAGCATCCGCGTGGCCAATGGCACCATGGGCTACAAGCACCGCACCCTGGATACAGCCAAGGTCGCGGCCGGCATGGCAGCACCCGGCTTCCTGCTGAAGATCATCCCCCATGTGGACTGCACACCACGCATTTGCGAACTCGTGCGTTATTATCTCACCGACATAAACGTCAAAGGGGCATGGGAAGGCCCGGCCGGACTGGAGCTCTTCGACCACGCCCTCGCCCCCGTTGCCGAATTGCCGGTTCTGGAAGTGCTTTCCGCCACGCACATCCTGGCCGACCTGACGCTCGGCCTCGGCGAAGTCGTTCACGATTATCTCGGCATCAACAAGGAATCCCGCCCATGAAACTCACAAACAAGAACGCAATCATCACCGGCGCTGCAAGCGGCATTGGCAAAGCCATCGCCGAACGTTTCATAACCGAAGGCGCCAATGTGGCCATCGCCGATCTCAATGCGGACGCTGCGAAGGCAACGGCACAGGAGCTGAACGCCAAGGGCCCGGGCAAGGCCATGGGTGTTGTCATGGATGTGACAAATGAAGCCGCCGTGAATGCGGGCGTTGCCTCTGTCGTGGCGGCTTGGGGCGGTGTCGATATCCTGATTTCCAACGCCGGCATCCAGATTGTTCACAAGCTTGAGGAATACCCTTTTGAAGACTGGAAGAAAATGCTCTCGATTCATCTCGACGGCGCTTTCCTCACCTCCAAAGCCTGCCTGCCCCACATGTACGCCAAAGGCAGCGGCTCCATCATCTTCATGGGATCGGTGCACTCCAAGGAGGCATCGCCCCTGAAATCCGCCTACGTCACCGCCAAGCACGGCCTCATCGGCCTGTCGAAGGTGATCGCCAAGGAAGGTGCCGAACACGGCGTGCGCTCCAACGTCATTTGTCCTGGCTTTGTCAAAACACCCTTGGTTGAAAAGCAAATTCCGGAACAGGCAAAGGCCCTTGGAATTTCAGAAGATGACGTCGTGAAGAAAATCATGCTGGGCGGAACCGTGGACCACGAGTTCACGACCGTTGAAGACGTGGCCGAAGTGGCGTTCCTCTTTGCCGCGTTTCCCACAAATGCATTGACAGGCCAATCGCTCATTGTCAGCCATGGCTGGTTCATGGAATAAATACTTTCGTCACGCGCCTTCCATTTTCTCCAGTTCATCGATCATGCCGGAGATCACTGACAGACCCTTCTGCCAGAACTTCGGGTCGGTCGCATCGAGACCAAATGGCTTCAGCAATTCCGAATGGTGCTTGGTGCCACCGGCTTTCAGCATGGTAAAGTATTTCTCCTGGAAACCGCCGGCACTTTCCTGGTAGCGCGCATAGAGCGAGTTCACCAGGCAATCGCCAAAGGCATAGGCATAGACATAGAACGGCGAATGGATGAAATGCGGGATATAGGTCCAGAAGGTTTCATAGCCTTCCCCGAACGCAATCGAATCGCCCAGGCTTTCAGCCTGAATGCTCATCCAGATTTCATTTATCTTGTCGGGGGTTAGTTCGCCTTCCTTGCGTGCCGTGTGAACTTTTCGTTCAAAGGTGTAGAACGCGATCTGGCGCACCACCGTGTTGATCATGTCTTCGACTTTGGAGGCCAGAAGTATCTTGCGCTTCTTCGGGTCCGTAGTCTGGCCCAGCAGCGCCTGGAAGGTGAGCATTTCGCCAAACACGCTGGCCGTTTCCGCCAGCGTCAGCGGCGTTGACGCCATCAGGGCGCCCTGCTTTGCCGCCAGCACCTGGTGCACGCCATGGCCCAACTCGTGGGCCAGCGTCATCACGTCCCTTGTCTTGCCCATGTAGTTCAAAAGCACATAAGGATGTGCTGATGGAACGGTCGGATGGGCAAAGGCACCCGGTGCCTTGCCGGGCCGCACCGGCGCATCAATCCATTTCCTGTCGAAGAAGGTCTTGGCAATGGCCGCCATCTCCGGTGAAAATGCGCCATAAGCCGAGAGCACCATTTTCTCAGCATCAGCCCAGGGCACCTCGCGCGTGTCTTCGGCGGGCAGCGGCGCGTTACGGTCCCAGTGCATGAGCTTGTCCTTGCCCAGCCATTTCGCCTTCATCTTGTAGTAGCGGTGCGAAAGACGGGGATAGGCCTCGCGCACGGCAGCAACCAGCGCATCCACAACCTCCGGTTCCACCCGGTTTGAAAGATGGCGCGCCTCGGCAATATCCTTGAAGCCACGCCAGCGGTCAGAAATGTCCTTGTCCTTGGCCAGCGTGTTGGTGATCAGCGTGAACAGGCGCAGATTTTCCTTGAAGGTCTTGGCCAGGGCAAGGGCCCCCGCCTTGCGCCTGGACTCATCGGGGCTTTGCAAAAGATTAAGCGTGGGCTCAATCGCCAGCGACTGGCCCTCCACCTCGAAACGCAGGTCCGCCATGGTTTCGTCAAACAGGCGATTGAAGGCGCCATAGCCGGTCTGGGATTTCTCAAGAAACAGCTCTTCCAGCTTGTCTTGAAGCTGATAGGGCTTCTCCTTTCGCAGGTTTTCAATCCACGGGCGGTAATGGCCGAGGGCCGGAACCTGCATGGCCTTTTCAAGGGCGCCATCATCAATACGGTTGAGTTCAAGTTCAAAGAACAGGAGCTGGGTTGAAATATCCGTGAGCTTGGCACTCACGTCACCGTAGAACTTGCCCCGTGCCGCATCCGTTGTATCTCCCACATAATAGAGTTGGGCATAGGATCCCGTGCGCCCGAGCAGATCGGAAATGACTTCATAGGCTTTGAGCGCCTCCGCCAGTTGCGCTCCTGAAAGCCCGGCCAGCTTCCCTTTGTATGTGCTGGAAAATGCCTTGGCCTCGGCTTCACCCTTTTGCATATCCGCCGTGAAGGCTGCCGCATCGGGTCCTGCATAGAGGTCCACCAGGTTCCATTCCGGCAAATTGTCAAGGGCCACTGAAGTGTTCATGTCCATTCCTTGTTAATCATTTGTTTTCCATATGGCCCATGCCTGCGGTTTCGGCAACTGACTGAATTTGTCCCCAAATAAACTATGTCATTAACAGGGCCTTTACCCTTCGCTGCGAAAGTACGGAGGACAGGGAAGGCAAAGCAAACAAGGATCGGGGGAGACTTGTTGCAGGCCGTGCCTGAATTTGGCCCTTTGACGATGAGTTGATTAAACAGCATGGCTTCACGCATACTGATTGTTGAAGACGATCCGGCACAGCGCCGCATTCTGGAAGAACTGGTAAGGCGTTTCGGATTTGATTCAATAGCCGCCGACGGCGGCATCAAGGGCATCGAAGCCCTGAATGGTCCCCAGGGTGGCACCATCGAACTGGTCATCCTTGATCTGATGATGCCTGGCATGGACGGGCTGGAATTCATCGAAAAGATGCAAGGCATTCGTGGCGACCTTCCTGTCATCGTGCAGACCGCCCAAGGTTCCATTGAAACCGTGATCAAGGCCATGCGGGCCGGGGCCGACGACTTTGTGGTCAAGCCCGTTTCGCCCGAACGCCTCAAGATCTCAATTCAGAATTTGCTGAAGGTCAATGCACTGACCGAGGAAGTGAAGCGCCTGAACAAGAAAGTCGGCGGTTCCCTCAGCTTCAGCGATCTCATCGCCGCATCGCCTGCCATGGCAAACGTCTTGCGGCTTGGCCGCCGCGGTGCCCAATCAAACATTCCCATTCTCATCGAAGGTGAATCAGGCGTTGGCAAGGAAATGATCGCCCGCGCCATCCAGGGCGAAAGCGAGCGCGCGGGGCGTCCATTTGTGGCCGTCAACTGCGGTGCCATTCCTGAAAATCTCGTCGAATCCATTCTCTTTGGCCACGAAAAGGGTGCCTTTACCGGCGCCACAAGCAGGCATAGCGGAAAGTTTCAGGAAGCCGACGGTGGCACCCTGTTTCTCGATGAAGTGGCAGAACTGCCCCTCGACATGCAGGTGAAGCTCCTGCGCGCCATTCAGGAAGGCGAGATTGATCCCGTGGGATCTCGCAAACCGGTCAAGGTCAACATCCGACTGATCTCGGCCACCAACCGCAACATGATTGAGATGGTCAAAGCCAGCCAGTTCCGCGAAGACCTCTATTACCGCCTGAATGTCTATCCCATGATGGTCCCGCCCCTGCGCGACCGCAAGGACGACATTCCAGCTCTTGTCGACCATTTCATCACCAGGCTTTCGGCCGAGGAGGGCCGCAAGGTCCGCGGCATATCACCCGAGGCCCTTCCCATGCTGCAGGCCTACAGTTGGCCAGGCAACGTGCGCCAGCTCGAAAACACCATCTTCCGCGCCATCGTGCTGTGCGAGAGTGACATTCTTGAAATCCAGGACTTCCCGCAGATCGCATCCCTGGTCGAGGGTTATGAGATTATCGTGCCGCCTGCCCCTGAGCTGGCCAAAAAGCCAGCTGCGCCAACAGGCCCCGCCATGCTCGGCGGAAACCAGTTGGTCAATCGTTCGGCAGGCAATCAGGTGAGCGACGGCATGGCGCTCGGCATTCCTGCAGTGACCGACGGAGGCCACATCAGAAAGTTGGAGGAAGTGGAAGCCGACATGATCCGTCTTGCTCTCAACCGTTACCGGGGCCAGATGTCGGAAGTCGCCCGAAAATTGGGCATCGGACGCTCTACGCTCTATCGAAAGATGCGCGACCTCGGCTTGGACGAAGCAACCGGGTAACACTTGCGTCATATTTGCAAACTTGGACCTTACACCCGTTGAATTGCCCGCATCACAAGACTAGAGTGTGCGCTTAGAATCGAAAAGGTGCAATTTTGATCCACAAGCTTCTTCTGAGGCTGTCTGTTGCGGTGATTGCCATGTCCTTTACAGGACAAAGTGTGTTCGCCGACACATATTCAAACGGAAACAGGAACAAGGGATTTTTTGAGAGCCTGTTTGGCTCTCCAAAGAGGACTAAACCCCGCCGGTCCATCTTGCCGTGGTGGAAAGACAACGGTGATGCAAACTCCATCTACGGCAGCCGCTTTGATTCCTATGGCGATGAGGATTACAGCGATCCCGAGCCCATTCCTGGCAAGGGCATGGGAAACTTAGCTTATGTGTCGCCAAAACTGGTTGCTCTGTCGGATCTTTCGTTTTCCAAGCTGACTGCCGTGGATACCCAGAGCCAGGCCATCATGGCGGAGCTTTCTGCCCAGAAACCAATAACCCGTGTTGCCCAGGAAGAGCGCCAGCCTATTCTCGATCTTTACAAGAATTCGGGATTCAAGCCTCTTTGGCTGACCGGGAATGCGCCTTCCGAACGGGCCAAAAAAGTTCTGGCTTTTGCGGCCAAAACATTTGAGGACGGGTTGGAGCCGCTGGCCTATCTTCCGGCAGATCTAAGTTCCTTCAAGAACATCGACGATCAGGTGGGCATTGACCCGCAGGCTTTGGCACAGTTCGATATCTCCATGACAGCCGCAGCGCTCAAGCTGGCGCGCCAGATTTCAGGTGGCCAGTTTGAACCCAATCGCCTGTCCCTGTATAATGACATCACGCCCGAGCGCGTTGACCCGGCCCAGGCCCTGAAGGTCTTGGCCTGGACTCCATTTCCTGAGGCCTATCTCAATGATCTTATGCCAAAACATGCAGCCTACGCGCTGATGAAGGCTGAGCTTGCAAAGCTGCGCGCCAGCAATTCAAGACCGCCTTTTGAAAAGGTTGCTGAGGGCAAAACCGTCAAGCTGGGAAAATCCGATCCGCGCGTTGCGACCGTTCGTGATCGCATGCGGGAGTTGGGATTCCTCGCCGGCGAACAGGCCAATGTTGATCCTGAAATTGCCGCCACGCTGGACGCAGATCTGTCTGCGGCCCTGAAGCAATTCCAGAAATCGGCAAAGCTCCGCCAATCCGGCATGCTCGATCTGGCAACAGTCAAGAACCTCAACCGTGATAACAGCGGGCGGGACATTCAACGCCTTGTCGACAATATGGAGCGCTTGCGTTGGTTGCCCAAGAATCTCGGTAGTCGCTATGTTTTCGTCAATCAGCCTGCCTTTGAAGTGCGCGTTGTGGACCGTGGCAAACAGGTCTGGCGCAGCAATGTGATTGTCGGCAAGCCCCTGAACCAAACGTCGGCATTTCATGATGAGCTGGAAACCGTGGTGTTCAACCCGTCCTGGGGTGTCCCCCAGTCCATCATCGTCAATGAGTACTTGGGCAAGCTTCGTCGCGACCCCGGTTATCTTGATCGCCAGGGCTTCAAGGTGATCGCGCCAAATGGCAAGGTGGTCTCCTCCAGTTCCATAAATTGGGCCGCCTATGGCAGTAGGCCGCCCTTTGGCGTGCAGCAGCCGCCGGGACGGGGAAACGCCTTGGGCGAGCTGAAATTCCTGTTCCCCAATTCCCACGACATTTACATGCATGATACGCCGAACCGGAACTTGTTTGCCGAAGCGAGCCGCACCTTCAGTCACGGCTGCATCCGGGTCGAAAACCCCCGGGAATTTGCAACCATTCTCTTGGGCTGGGACCGGGCGAGGGTTGATGCGGAAACCGACAGCGGTAAAAGCGAGTCGATTCAGCTCGGCCACAAAGTTCCGGTTCATATTACCTATTTTACCGCATGGCCTGATTCTGCTGGAAAAATGAACTATTTCAGTGACGTATACGAGCGCGACCAGGCCATGGAGAAGGCTTTCGCGGTGCTGGGCGCGGCCAGGGATGCCGTTGCGACCCAAAAACTCGTGCAAAACTGAACTTTTCCCGAAAAAAACAGCACATATCGGTCCCTTTAAGTGCATGTTAATTATAATAATTCATTCTAATTGTATGCAATGGGTGCCTCAGGGTGGCCATATTCTTGTCTGATGTCCTATTTGGGTGTAAGTCGTCACGTAGGCGACAAGTGCTTGGACGGGGAAACTAAGGGGAACCGGGGGCCTTCCGCCTGGTGTGTGTTGCGTATGAGTGTGGGTTTGCGGAACGTGGGAAATCGTCAGACATTGATGAACCGTGTGAAAAAGCTTTTGGCTTCAGCCGCCATTGTTGCAACGTTGTCCGTTGCGGCAGCATGGAGTCTTGGCACGCCAACTGTGGCGGGCGGCGAAACACGCACCCTTTCGCTCTATCATGTGCATACCAAGGAAAGCATCACTGTCACCTATATGGTGAATGGCCGCTATGTTCCCTCGGCCATGAAGAAGATCAATTATCTCTTGCGCGATTGGCGCCGCAAGGAAACTGTCACCATTGATCCCAAGACCATCGATTTGATGTGGGAACTCCATGCTGACCTGGGCTCCCATGCCCCCATTCATATTGTTTGCGGCTACCGCTCGCCAAAGACCAACGCCTTCCTGAAGCGCATCGGCCGCAACGTGGCCAAGAAGAGCCAGCACATGGTGGGCAAGGCTATCGATCTCTATTTCCCTGACGTCGCGACCAAGAAGGTCCGTAACAGCGCGCTGGTACGCAAGATTGGCGGCGTTGGTTATTATCGCACGTCCGGCGGACCGACCGGATTTGTGCATATTGATTCAGGCAATGTCCGTCACTGGGGACCGGCAATTGGCCAGACCGAAATGGCGCAGATTTTCCGCGATGGCCGCAAGACCATGGGTTCCAGACTGAGCCGCCAGGATACTACAGCAGTTGCCTCCTCAGCCGAGGAAGATGCAGCGGTACTTGAAGCGTCCTATGAGGGTGTCGATGAGGATCTCGCGGCAATGAGCGAGGAAGCGAGCAAGTCTCCAGCGGCAAAGACGGTTCCAGAAGTACCAAAGGAAATTGTTCAGGGCTATCCGGTTCCAAAGCCACGGCCAAAGCCCATCGAAGTTCTGATGATGGCAGCGGCCAACATGACCATTGAGCCTGCCTCGGCACCGCCTGAGAACCAGGTGATCAAAACCAACCCTTCCGTCGTTGCGGATAATATGGGCGTTGTTGAAGCGGCGGAAACGCTGACCGAAGAGGCAACGCTTGCGCAGATGTCAAATGCCGCTGCAAAAGGCAGCTTTGCCGACGCACTTCGCGATGGCACGGCGCAAGGTACCCCGTTGATCAAGCCGATGATGGCCTCGCTCGATGGATCAGACATCAATTGGTGGCCTGAGCAGCTGATCAACAATCCGGCCCAGACCATTCGCCAGAATGGCGCGCCGCAGGAATTTACAACGAATGAGATTTCGCTTGTGCCCAACGCATCGGCGCAGCCCGTCATGCGGGCAGGTTCCGCTTTGAGTGTCCAGGCTGGCATGGCCCAGTCCCCGACGACATCCGGCAAGGGTGACATGCTGGTCGTTGAACGCGCCGGCAAGGGCAGCCTGCCCTCATCGCTTCCCAGTCTCTTGAAAGGTTTCCTGAAACTCGGCCAGCTCGAGGCGAACTGATTACCGGGTTCAGACAATGAGAATTGAAGCGGTCTCAGGCCGCTTCTTCTGTTTCACCCGGGAGCATGCCAAGGGCCTGCAGATAGAGATCAAGCATGGCCTCTTCTTCTTCGCGCTCATTGGCGTCCTTCTTGCGGAGTGAAATCACCTTGCGAAGAACTTTGGTGTCAAAGCCGTTGCCCTTGGCCTCGGCGTAGACTTCCTTGATATCGGCTGCAATGGTCTTCTTTTCTTCTTCTAGGCGTTCAATGCGTTCAACAATGCTTTTCAACTGTCCCTGGGCAAAACTGGATTTGGTATTCACGTCTGGAGCCTCCAAAAAATCTAATGCTTTTCAACTCTGTCAAATGCTGCCTTCTGGCCGTCACTGGCAGCCTTCTGGAAGCGCGCCTTCCATTCCTCCTGCGGCATCCCGTAAACCATGGTTCTGGCCTCTTCCCGGGCGACCTCAACACCCCTTTCGCGCGCCGCGTCTTCAAACCAGTTTGACAGGCAGTTGCGGCAAAAGCCTGCAAGAGTCATCAATTCAACGTTCTGCACATCGCTGCGCGTGCGCAAATGGGCCAGAAGCCTGCGAAACGCGGCAGCTTCCAGCTCAGTCTGTGTCTTCTCATCGCGTTTCATATAGGTACCTGGTGCCCTTCATAACGGCTTATCCGAAGCTTTCCAGTAGGACGGACATCTCATCCACACCTGATTTGGAAAACGTTAGAAGTTCATGCTATAGGCTGCAAAACAGGTGGAGTACCAGTATCTTTGCCAAACCCGACCGCCGGATTAAGAGGAATGTCATGAGCGATTCGAGATTTTTGCCGGGAAGCCAAGGGTTGGTTCGAGCCTTCGCTATGAGCGCCAGCGCCTTGGTGCTGCTCGGGCTTGCTGGGACCCCGGCCCGCGCTGACCTCAAGCTGTGCAACAACACCGCGAGCCGTGTGGGCGTGGCCATTGGTTACAAGGATCGTGAAGGCTGGGCCAGCGAAGGCTGGTGGACCGCCGAACCCCAGAAATGCCTGACCCTGCTGAAAGGCACCCTGATCGCCCGCTACTACTATGTTTACGCCGTGGACTATGACAAGGGCGGCTCCTGGGGCGGCAAGGCCATGATGTGCATCCGTGACAAGATTTTCACCATCCGCGGCATTGATAGCTGCACCGAGCGCGGCTACCAGAAAACCGGCTTCTTCGAGGTCGACACATCCGAAGAGGCCGACTGGACAATTTCCTTGTCTGGCGAAAAGACCAGCCAGGGGCAATAATTTCAAGTGCGCAGAAACCGTAAAGTAAAGATTCTTGCCACCCTTGGGCCTGCCTCTTCCAGCGCCGAGATGATCGAAAAACTCTTTGTGGCGGGCGTCGATGTCTTCCGCATCAACATGAGCCACACCTCCCACGCGATACTGGTTGAGCTTCACGGTTGCATTCGCGATGTTGAACGCAAGCTGAACCGGCCGATCGGCATCCTCGCCGATTTGCAGGGACCAAAGATTCGCATCGGCACCTTCAAGGACAAGGAAGTTCAGATCAAGGCAGGCGATACTTTCGCTTTTGATACGGACGCAACACCGGGCGACAGCAAACGTGTTCACCTGCCCCACCCCGAAATATTTGCCTCGATAAAAGTTGGCGATTTTCTTTTGCTCAATGACGGCCGCTTGCGCGTGGAGATTACCGCAGTTTCGCCAAGCCGCATTGATACCATGATCATTTTTGGCGGCACCCTTTCAAACCGCAAAGGCGTCAACCTTCCCAATACGCTTTTGCCAATCCCTGCCCTCACTGAAAAGGACCGGGCCGATCTCGAGGCGGCCGCCAGCATCGGCGTGGACTGGATCGCCCTGTCATTCGTGCAGCGGCCTGAGGACGTGGTCGAAGCCCGCGGACTGATCGCCAACCGCGCCGGCGTGATGGCCAAGATTGAAAAGCCCTCGGCTCTGTTGTGCCTGGAAGATATCCTGAAAGTTTCTGACGGCATCATGGTGGCCCGTGGTGATTTGGGCGTTGAGCTCCCATTGGAAACCGTGCCAGCCCGCCAGAAGCAGCTGACGCGTGCCGCGCGCCGCGCCGGCAAGCCTGTCGTCGTCGCAACCCAGATGCTGGAGTCGATGATCATTGAACCGGTCCCGACACGCGCCGAGGTCTCCGACGTGGCCACAGCAGTATATGAAGGTGCCGATGCCATCATGCTGTCGGCCGAGAGTGCCGCGGGCGCCTGGCCGGAAAAGGCCGTGGCCACCATGGACAAGATCGCCCAGTCGGCTGAAGGCGACAGCTTTTATCGCGGCATCATGAATGCCCAGCGCAACGACCCGCAGCCAACGACGGCGGATGCCATCTCGACAGCCGCCCGCTCCATCTCCGAAACCCTGGCCGTCGCCGCGATTGTGAGCTACACCGAGTCCGGATCAACCGCCATGCGCGTGGCCCGTGAACGGCCCAATGTTCCGATCATCACCCTGACGCCAATTCCGGCAACCGCCCGGCGGCTGGCGCTTGCCTGGGGCCAGCACTGCGTGCTGACGCCGAACGCCGACGACCTCGAACACATGATTGAAACCGCCTGCCAGTTCGCGTCCTCGGAAGGTTTTGCCGAAGAAGGCGAACGCATTATCATCACGGTTGGCGTGCCCCTGGGAGCCCCCGGCGCCACCAACATGCTGCGCATCGCCCAGGTCGGGAAAAAGAAAGCGCCGGGCTAGCATTTGCTGCCGGGAATGGCCGTCTTGTACCATCCATCTGATCATCGGGTGGAAATCACGCTAAATCTATGCGAAGCTGCTTGCCAAGCTAATTTATCCTGCCGACCTGTTGGTGCTGGTTTTCATGAATATTGCTGCCTCTGTTTCCCTTGAAAGCATGCTGGAACGCGTCGCCGCGGGCGATCATACGGCATTCCGGGCTGTTTACGCCCAGGCCGGGCCGAAACTCTATGCAATCTGTTTGCGTATGATGAAGAGAAAGGAACAGGCTGAGGAGGTGTTTCAGGAAGTTTTTGTAAAGGTTTGGCAGCGATCCTGGCAGTTCGATCCCGGCAAGGGAGAGGCATTGGCATGGTTGGCGTCCGTCACCCGCAATTGTGCACTCGACAGCCTTCGCAGAAACAAGCAATCCCATGTCCCTTTCGATGAAACGGTAGTTGGGGAGATTGACGCCCAAACAATGGCATTCGCCGGAAAAAATGCCAGCGAGGCCATAGACCTCAGACGGTGTCTTGGGCAAGTTCAAGAACATTTTCGTGATTCAGTTTTGCTGGTCTACATGAATGGACTATCATACGAGGAACTGGCCAGCCGCCTCGGCAAACCAGTCGGCACTGCCAAGACCTGGGTGCGGCGTGGCTTGATACAACTCAGGGAGTGCATGAACGAATGACAGACCACGAAGTTGCAACCGGTTATGTGCTTGGCACCCTGGAAGGCACCGAGCGTGAAGCCGCCCGCATCCGGGCCATTGAAGACATGGCTTTTGGCAGGCTCGTGGAGCAATGGGAACGTTGGTTTGCGCCTATGGCACTGGGGGCCGAGGTTGTGCCACCGAAAGGCCTTCTCGACAAAATCGAAGCCAGGATCCGTGACAGCGGCGTGGAGCTGCCCGGCACGATAACACGGCGCGCCAATGCCGGGGAATGGACTGATGCGGGCCCAGGACTGCGAATCAAGACGCTGAACCAGATCACCAAGATCGGGCGCCAGACCTTCATGGCGGAGTTGTCGCCGGGTGCCGAGTATACCGATCATGATCACGATCAAGACGAAGAAATCTATATGATTTCAGGTGATCTCATAATCGGTGATATCGTGCTCAAAGCCGGAGATTTCCATGTGGCCCATGCCGGCAAGCATCACCCAACCCATCGGACGGTCAGCGGATGCGTTTGCATCATTTCGCAAGCAATGGGGACCGTCTGAGCCATTTTACCATCAAAGCCTCCTGCAGCTGATTTGGGCATCCCATAGTTAACGGTACGCCCTAGATATCGCGTTCGCGTTTTTCCAGTTCATGAATCGCATTCTTGACCCCCGGCATGTTGGGGTTCATGCGCAAGGCTTCCCTGTAGGCATCAAGGGCAGCCCCCCATTTTTGTTGCGCCTGAAGAATCATGCCGCGGCCTGCCAGCGCCCCGAAGTGGCGCGGTTCCAGATCAAGGACTCTATCAATATCGGCAAGCGAGGCATCATAATTGCCAAGCACGAATTGCAGTGTGGCACGCTTGTTCCACGCTTCCGCATAGTCCGGGTAGGCAGCGACGATGCGATCAAGAATCGCCAGCGAGGCGTTGTTTTCTGATACCCCCATGGCCACAACCGCCTGGCGCAGCAGAACCTCCGCGGTGGGCGAATCGGAACGTGACCAGAGTTCCCAGATTTTTTGTTCCGTGGCCTTTGCCGCCTCCTCGTCAGATGTCGTTCTGAGGCTGGCGAAGAGCCGGTCCAGAGTTTCCTCGCGGATTTCATGGGCGCTGAGGTTTTTCAGGGGAATGTTGGCTTCAGCGCTGTCCCGCGCAAAGCCGGGAACTGCGAAAGCCACAAGACCGAAAACAATGCACAGCGCGCGCCAATATCCCATGGCGGGCAGCCTAGTGCAAAAATTGCAGCAATAAAACGCCAAACGCGCCCGAATGAACGGCCGCGGCTTCACATCTTCGTCAATTGATGGGTTTAGCCCTGGCGCGCCTTGAAGCGCGGATTGGTCTTGTTGATGATATAGACCCGGCCCCTGCGGCGGACCAGCTTGTTGTCGCGGTGGCGCTTGATCAGCGACTTGAGAGAATTGCGGACTTTCATAACTTCACCTAAGTATGGGACGTATCCCCTGAATTTGGGCGGACCATAGTGATGGCGCCCCGACCTGTCAACTTAAACGCCAAAGCCCTGATAATGAACCAAAATATCACTGAAATGTCATTCACCTACGGCGGCCTGGTGCTTGGCATTGCCCTGGTCGCCATCATGGTCTGGGTCGAAAAGCGGCCCCGCAAGTCGCTCGATCCAAGACTAGTGCCCACCACGCCCCTCATGTTTATCGGCGCCTTCATTTGCCTCGTCGCCGTGGTCCACATCGTTAATACATTTGGAATTCACACCGGCCGGCGCTAATCTTTGAAGAGCCCGGCATAGGTCTGTCGCAGCAGGCCCTTCTGCACCTTGCCCATGGCATTGCGGGGAAGTTCTGGAACGGGGATGATTCTCTTTGGCACCTTGTATTTAGCCAGACGCTTTTGCAGTTCGGCAATCATGGTTTTCTCATCAAGTGCGTGGCCCGCCTTGAGCACCACAAGCGCCGTCACACCCTCTCCCAGGTCGGGATGGGGCACGCCGATGACGGCGGATTCCAGCACCACCGGAAACTGGTCGATCTCCATTTCTATTTCCTTGGGATAAACGTTGAAGCCGCCGGTGATGACCAGATCCTTGCCGCGGCCCGAAATGGTCAGATACCCCTGCCCGTCAAATGACCCGAGATCGCCCGTGATAAAAAATCCATCTTTGCGGAATTCCTGGGCGGTTTTTTCCGGATTGCGCCAATAGCCCTTGAATACATTGGGACCACGCACTTCAATCATGCCGATGTCATCGCCCGCAAGCGGAACACCGGTCGCCGGATCGGTCACCCGCACCTCGATGCCGGGAAGCGGCAAGCCAACCGTACCGGCCCGCCGCAGGCCCTTGTAGGGGTTGGAGGTATTCATGTTGGTTTCGGTCATGCCAAACCGCTCAAGAATGGCGTGGCCGGTTTTCTCTTCAAACGCCCGGTGGGTTTCCGCCAGCAGTGGCGCCGAACCTGAAATGAACAGCCGCATATATTTGACACTCTCGCGCGTCAGTCCGGCATGATCCAGAAGCCGCGTGTAAAAGGTTGGCACCCCCATCAGCGCCGTGGCCTGCGGCATCAGCGAAACCACGTCATCCACATCAAACTTGCGTCGGAAAAACAGGCTTCCCCCACTGAACAGCACCGTGTTGGTAGCGGTAAACAAGCCATGCGTATGATAGATCGGCAACGCATGGATCAACACATCCCGCGGTCCGAAAGCCCACACCTCGGCGAGCGTCACGGCGTTCGAGGCAAGATTTCCGTGGGTAAGAAGCGCTCCCTTGGACCTGCCGGTGGTTCCTGAAGTGTAAAGCAGGGCTATTCCATCATCCCACTCTGTCTTCGCGTCATCGAACGCACCGGGCTGCGATTGAATGGCGTCTGCGAAGCTTCCCCCGCCCCGGTCATCCAATGTGAGGACGAGGCGGGCAATTTTGGACAGCGCTTCCAATTTTTCAGGTTCGCAAACAACCAGCGCAGGTTCCGCGTCCTGCACAAAATAGTCCATTTCCGTGGCGGTGTAGGCCGTATTGAGAGGCAGGAAAATGGCGCCCAGCCGCGCGCAGGCCAGGAAGATCGCAAGTCCCTCAACACTCTTGGCCACCTGCACGGCGACCCGGTCTCCTGTCTTGACGCCTTGGGCGGCAAGCCCGTTGGCCATCCGCCCGGCAAGGGTCCAGTAGTCTTCATAGGTAAAGTCGCGGCCATCATCACTGTGAATGAAAATGGCATCCGGAGCCAGTATCCTCTGGCGCACCAGATTTGGGAAATTTTTGATCCTTGAATTTTTCGTCTCTTCCCAGATCACCCGTTCACCCACTCCACAAGCCGTTAGAAACTAAATAGTTACTATTGCAGCCTCGCCTGCTTCTGTTACTCTAGCGGCATCTGGAGTGACAGTTCAATCCTTGCGGGCCATCGGGAACATCATGGAATATGACTATGTGATCGTGGGTGGCGGCTCGGCAGGCTGCACGCTTGCGGCCCGCCTCAGTGAAGACCCGGAGGTTAAGGTGTTGCTTCTGGAAGCGGGCGGAAGTGATTGGAATCCCTTGTTTCATTGGCCAGCCGGCTTTGCCAAGATGACCAAGGGAATTGCCAGCTGGGGCTGGTCAACCGTGCCCCAGAAACACATGCGCGACCGGGTCTTTCGCTATACCCAGGCCAAGGTGATTGGCGGCGGGTCCACCATCAATGCGCAAGTCTACAGCCGCGGCAATAAACTCGATTACAACGAATGGGCCCAGCTCGGCTGCACCGGCTGGTCCTACGAGGATGTTCTCCCCTACTTCAAGCGCTCGGAAAAAAACCAGAACGGCGCGAATGAGTTTCACGGGAGCTCCGGCCCCATGGGTGTCTCAAATCCTGTCGCGCCACTTCCCATCTGCGAAGCGTTTTTTCGGGCGGCGGGTGAATTGGGAATCCCGCGCAATCCTGATTTCAACGCCAGCCAGCAGGATGGCATCGGCCACTATCAGTTGACCCAGTTGAATGCCCGGCGCTCGTCCGTCGTGACGAGTTTCCTCCACGAGGCAAAGAACCGCGCCAATCTCACCATCCGCAAGAACGTCCTTGTCAAACGCATCGTCATCGCAAATGGCCGGGCAACGGCTGTGGAACTTGCCGACGAAACCATCCATGCCACACGCGAAATTATCCTGTCGTCTGGTACCGTAGGTTCGCCGAAACTCTTGATGCAGTCAGGCATTGGCCCCGCTGATCATCTCAAATCCGTCGGCATCACGCCTATTCATGACCTCCCTGGTGTGGGCTCAAACCTGCAGGACCACCTCGACCTTTTTGTCATCAGCGAATGCACCGGCGACCACACCTACGACAAATATGCAAAGCCGCTCTGGTCTGCCCTCGCCGCCTTGCGGTATTTAGCCTTCAGAAATGGCCCCGTAGCTTCCTCGCTCTTTGAAACCGGCGGTTTCTGGTACGCCGACGAAAATGCCCGCTCCGCAGATATCCAGTTTCACATGGGTCTTGGGTCGGGCATTGAGGCGGGCGTCCTGAAGCCCAAGAATGCGGGTGTTACCTTGAACGCGGCTTACATGCGTCCCCGGTCGCGGGGTACCGTGCGCCTTGTCAGTTCCAATCCCAATGACGCCCCGCTTATCGATCCCAACTATTGGGCCGATCCCTATGACCGGGAAATGTCCCTGCGCGGCCTGCGCCTTGCCCGCCAGATCATGAAGCAGTCCGCCTTCAAGTCCTATGTGCTGCGGGAAATCATTCCAGGGCCTGACTTAAGTTCTGATGAAGAGCTGATCACTTACGCTTGCGCCAACGCCAAGACCGATCACCATCCCGTGGGCACTTGCAAGATGGGGGTTGATGAAGCCGCAGTGGTCACGCTTGACTTGAAATTGCGAGGAATTGCCGGGCTGCGGATCTGCGATGCTTCCATCATGCCACGCATCACAACCGGCAACACCAACGCCCCGACGATCATGATTGCCGAAAAAGCCGCCGACCTGATCAGGGGCCGGTCATCCGCCGCAATGTCCGGCAGATGATGTCGAAGGCTCGTGCGTGGGGCGAGACCATATCAAAGTGGCCGCCACCCTTCACGGTTTGCAACGCGCAGCCCGATGCCGCTGCAAAACTTTCGCTTTGAGAAAGCGGAACAATTGCATCGAGGTCCCCGTGAATGAGACTGACCGGAGTGTCAATGGGCAGCAAAGCGAGCGGGTTTGATTTTCGCCATCTCTCAGGCAGCTCGCGCGATGTGCCGCCAAGCAGGCCAGGCAGCGATGCGGCGCAATCATTGCCCAGCCTCTCATAGGCCATGAGATCGCTAATGCCCGCCAGGGAAATCACGCCACGCAGCGAAACGGCTTTCTGGGCCGCAAGCCAAAGCGCCAGATGCCCGCCTGCCGAATGCCCCATCACCACAAGACGTCCGAGATCAAGCGAATGCTTTGTTGCAATATCACGAAGAAATCCAACGCACGACGCAATGTCTTCAAAGGTGCCCGGCCAGCCGCCGCCCCTGTCGCCCAAGCGCCGATATTCGGGCGTCCACACTGCGTAGCCCAGGTCGGCCAAGGCCCGGCTCACGGCTGAAACATGATCCAGCGAAAATGCATTGAGCCAGCAGCCGCCGTGAATGAAGACAGCAACCGGAAATGGGCCAGAGCCTGCAGACAGGCGCAGTTCACCAAACTGCAGCGCGCCATCGCCATAGGCAAAGCGATGATCGGCGGCATCGCGCGGCAAGGCCTGAATCTCGCGCCACGTCAGGTTCAGGGCTTCTGGCACATGACTCTCCGGTTTCCGGTGCCGCGCCGCCTGCTCCGCCTCATGCAGGCAAGCGGTAGGTACGAATGGCCGTGTCGCGGTAGAGCTTGCGAAGCTCGCCCTCGCTTGCGCCGGCCACAATCTCGTCGATGATCCCGACCCACACCGGATAGTCATGCGTCAGTTCCGAGACGGTCCAGTCGCTGCCATACATCACGCGGTCAAAGCCAAAGCTCTCGATGACATGGGACACGTAGGGCTTGACCTGCTCGGCCGTCCACTTTTGATGGTCCGCCTCCGTAATGGCGCCGGACACTTTGCATACGACGTTGGGATAGCGGGCGAGCTCCCTGATCTGGCCCCACCACGGCTCGCGCAGGCCATTCTTGATGTCAGGCTTGCCAATGTGATCAAGCACAAACGAAACTTCAGGGCAGCGCTTCACCAGCTCAAGGGCATAGGCCATCGCCCAATGCTTCACACAGATATCAAAGCTGAGATCATATTTTGGTAGAAGCCGCAGGGCTGCCAGGAAATCTGGTTCAAGGCAGAAGGCGGGGTTGCGCTCGGTCTCGACCAGGCGCCGGATGCCGCTGATGCTGCGCAGCTTTTTCAAGGCCACCATGTCAGCCTCGACCGCCAGGCCTTTTTCAAGCGGAAGATGGGCAATGATGCCGCAGAGCCTCGGGTCTTTGTCGGCCAGTTCCTGAATGAACTTGGCCTCGGCGAGATGAAGGCCGGGATCGACGGCCACTTCGGCAAAGACAAGCT
>JBAVOA010000630.1:0-3871 GCA_049691635.1 Aestuariivirga sp.
GCAATGGACCGCCGGGCAGCCCGCCTATTTTCGTTCATCATCCGTTGTCAGGCGTGGTTTCTGCAGGAATTGCGGTACGCCGCTCACCTTCGCCTATAGCCACACGCCACATATGAACATTTCAATCGGTTCGCTCGACAATCCCGAACTGGCCAGGGTTGAGAAACAGTATGGCATTGAAGGCATGAGATCGGCCTTTCCCACGCTGCACGAACTGCCCGGTTCGCGAACGGAGGACGACATTTCGGCCGGAGATATGGCAAAGCTGGAAAGCTTCCAGCATCCTGATCATGATACGGATCGCCAGCTCTGACTAGTGTATGAGAGCGCCAACAGCTGCAAGGGCGCCCTCGGCCTTGGTCCCATCGGGGCCGCCGGCCTGGGCCAGATCAGGCCGCCCGCCGCCGCCCTTGCCGCCGAGCACTGCCGCTCCCGCCCGCACCAGATCGACGGCACTTAGTTTTGCCGTCAGATCGGCGGTTACCCCCACATAAAGACTGGCCCGGCCTTCGGCATTAGTGCTGACAAGGGCAACCACACCCGACCCAAGTCTTGACTTGCCGTCATCAACCAGGCCTTTCATGTCCTTGGAATCCATGTCGCCCAGAATGCGCTTCATGAACTTGATGCCATTGATGGTCTGGATATCATTGTCACCGGTTAAGGCTCCGCCCCCAAGGGCCAGGGCTTTCTTGGCCTCCGCAAGTTCGCGCTCAAGCTTCCTGCGCTCATCCACCAGGCTCTCGATGCGGCTGACCAGGTCGGCCGGCGAAGTTTTGAGAATGGCTGCAGCAGCAGCCACGCGCTTGTCCTGCTGCTCGAGATAATCGCGCGCCGCCGTGCCTGCCAATGCTTCCAGCCGCCGTACGCCCGCAGCCGAACCGCTTTCCGCAAGAATTTTGATAAGGCCAATATCTCCCGTGCGCCCCACATGGGTGCCGCCGCAAAGCTCCAGAGAGTAGATGGGTCTGCTGGAGCCCTCCGGGTTGCGCCCCATGGATACCACCCGCACCTCGTCGCCATATTTTTCGCCAAACAATGCCATGGCCCCCTCGGCAACGGCCGCATCAACCGACATCAGCCGTGTACTGACGGCTGCGTTTTGCAGAACAATGTCATTGGCCATGACTTCAACCTGGCGGAGCTCATCGTGGTTCATGCCCTTGTTGTGGGAGAAATCAAAGCGCAGCCGGTTGGGCTCAACCAGTGAACCTTTCTGCGCCACATGGGTGCCCAGGGTCTTGCGCAGCGCTTCGTGCAGCAGATGGGTTGCCGAATGATGTTGGCGGTTTCCCGAACGGCGTTCATGGTCCACCGTGAGTTCAACCGCTTCGCCCAGCGCCAGCGTCCCCGTTTCGACTGAACCCACATGGACAGTGAGGTCGCCGAGGCGCTTTTCCGTGGCCGTAACCCGGAAGAGTCCGCCGCCGGTTGACTTGATGACACCATGGTCACCGGTCTGGCCGCCTGATTCCCCATAGAAGGTTGTCTGGTTGGTGACGATCGCGGCCGCATCGCCCGCTTTCAGGGATTTGACCTGCTTGCCCCCCGCCACCACGGCCGTAATCACGCCTTCGGCCTTTTCTGTCTCATAGCCCAAGAACTCGGTTGCCCCCACGGCCTCGCGGATTTCAAACCACACTGCGTCGGCTTTGCTGTCACCCGTGCCCTTCCAGGCCCGGCGTGCTTCGGTCTTCTGCACCTCCATGGATTTGGCAAACGCATCCGTGTCGACCACGACGCCGCGCGCCCGCAACGCATCCTGGGTGAGGTCCAGCGGAAAGCCATAGGTGTCATAGAGCTTGAAGGCAGTATCGCCTGCGAACACGTCGCCACGCTTCAGTCCTTGCGATTCCTCGTCAAGAATACGCAGGCCCCGCTCAAGGGTCTTGCGGAAACGGGTTTCTTCCAGCCGGAGGGTTTCAGTGATGAGGTCCTGCGTCTGTTGCAGCTCCGGATAGGCCGCCCCCATTTCACGCACCAGGGTGGGAACCAGCTTCCACATCAGGGGTTCGCGCTGGCCCAGAAGTTCAGCGTGGCGCATGGCGCGGCGCATGATCCGGCGCAGCACGTAGCCGCGTCCCTCATTCGACGGCAGGACACCGTCGGCAATCAGGAAGGAAGAGGCACGCAGGTGATCGGCAATCACCCGGTTTGAAGCCTTGTTCTTGCCCTCCGCCGGAACCCCGGTTCTTTCCACAATGGCGGCAATCAGCGCGCGGAACAGGTCCGTTTCGTAATTGTCGTGAGTCCCCTGCAGAACAGCTGCAATGCGCTCCAGCCCCATGCCCGTATCAATGGAGGGCTTGGGCAGGCTGATGCGCTCACTTTTGCTCACCTGCTCATACTGCATGAACACCAGGTTCCAGATTTCAATGAACCGGTCGCCATCCGCGTCAGCACTTCCGGGAGGCCCGCCCGGAATCTTGTCGCCATGGTCGTAGAAAATTTCCGAGCAGGGCCCGCAGGGTCCCGTATCGCCCATCGACCAGAAATTGTCCGAGGTCGGAATGCGGATGATGCGGCTGTCCGGAAGGCCCGCGATTTTCTTCCACAGGCCGAAGGCTTCATCGTCTTCCGAAAAGACCGTGACCGTCAGCTTGTCGGCTGGCAGGCCGTATTCCTTCGTGACCAGCGTCCAGGCCCATTCGATGGCATCGGGCTTGAAGTAGTCGCCAAAGGAAAAATTCCCGAGCATTTCAAAGAACGTATGGTGGCGTGCCGTATAGCCCACATTGTCGAGGTCATTGTGCTTGCCGCCGGCCCGCACGCATTTCTGCGCCGTCGTGGCCCTGCTGTAGGGGCGGCGTTCAGCTCCCGTGAACACATTCTTGAACTGCACCATGCCCGAATTGGCAAACATCAGGGTGGGATCATTGCGCGGCACCAGCGAGGAGGACGCCACAACCTCATGGCCATGGGACTTGAAAAAATCGAGAAACGTCGCGCGTATCTGGGCAAGGCTGGTCATGGGCTTTCCATTGGTCGGGCTGCGGAAACAAGTGGAATGCTCTTTAAGGTGCGGGGGGCCGTCCTGTCCAGAATTTCCGCTGCCAGATTGTCACTGGCGGCCAGGCAAAACAGCGCCCTCCGGGGGACACGGAGGGCGCTTCGCCTGCGGTGTGGGGGACACACCAGCTTTACCAGCCGCCCCTAACAAAAGCGGCAGGAAATCAAAAGGAGCAGGATCTAGTCATCAGTCTCGTCGGCCGCCGGTGCGACGGTGATCTTGGCCGCAATCAGCCCGGCATTGGCACGGATAGCCGCCTCGATGGCATTGGCCATGTCCTGGTTGGCCCTGAGAAACTCCTTGGCCTTGTCCCTGCCCTGGCCGATACGCTCGCCATTGTAGGAATACCAGGAGCCGGACTTTTCAACCACGCCGGCGGTGACCCCGAGGTCAACCAGTTCGCCGACCTTGGAAATACCCTCGCCATACATGATGTCGAACTCAACCAGCTTGAAGGGTGGGGCCACCTTGTTCTTGACGACCTTCACCCGGGTCTGGTTGCCGACCACCTCTTCGCGGTCCTTGATGGCGCCAATCCGGCGGATATCCAGACGCACCGAGGCATAGAACTTCAGGGCATTGCCGCCAGTTGTGGTTTCCGGGCTGCCGAACATCACGCCAATCTTCATGCGGATCTGGTTGATGAAAATAACCATGCAGTTTGTTTTCGAGATCGAGGCCGTCAGCTTGCGCAGTGCCTGGCTCATCAGCCGGGCCTGCAGGCCGGGCAGTGAATCACCCATCTCGCCTTCAAGTTCAGCCTTGGGCGTCAGCGCTGCAACCGAGTCAATCACCAGGACTTCAACGGCGCCCGAACGCACCAGCGTATCGGCAATTTCTAGGGCCTGCTCGCCCGTATCC
>JBAVOA010000631.1:0-1532 GCA_049691635.1 Aestuariivirga sp.
CTACAAGCTTTGGCTTGACGAAACGATGACCTATTCCTCGGCGGTATTCGACACATCGGGAAACAGCCTGGAAGCGGCCCAGCGGTACAAATATGCAAAGGTCATGGAAGCCCTGGAACTGAAAGCGGGCGATCAGATCCTGGAAATTGGCTCAGGATGGGGGGGCTTTGCGGAAGAGGCCGCCAGGAAGAAGGCCAAGGTTAAGGGCATTACCCTGTCACGTGAGCAATTGGCCTATGCGCAGGACCGCATCGCCAAGGCCAGACTTGACACAAGGGCCCAGTTTGAGTTCCAGGATTACCGCGAAACCAAAGGGGTTTTTGACGGCATCGCCTCGATCGAAATGATTGAAGCCGTGGGCGAGCCCCACTGGCCGGCCTATTTCCGCACACTTTATGACCGGCTGAAGCCAGGCGGCATCGCGGCCATCCAGGGCATCACCATCTCGGAGGCCAATTATGACGCTTATCGCTCCGGCGTGGATTTCATCCAGCGCTATATTTTTCCGGGCGGCATGCTGCTCACCAAGACAATTCTGAAAGAACAGGCGGCCAGGGCGGGGCTGGTTATCGAACGGGTCGAGAGCTTCGGGCAGAGCTATGCCACCACGCTCCGGCTGTGGCATGAACGCTTCGAAGCCGTCTGGCCCGAGGTCGCCAAGCTTGGCTTTGACGAGAAATTCCGGCGCCTGTGGAAGCTTTACCTGGCCTATTGCGAGGCAGGCTTTGCCGAAGCTGTGGTCGATGTGGGGATCTACAAGCTGCGCAAGCCGGCCTGATCAAATTCCCAGAAACGGCTGGAGCAGGCGGCCGATAAAGGTCTTGTAACGGGTGGGTGCCTCGGTTGCAAAAAGGCAGATGCAGGTCTCGCCCGCCTCGATCACCGGGCAATGTTCCGTGTCCTGATCAAGGTCAGCGATGTCGCCGCGGGCAAACCGGCCCACCTTGTCCTTGAAGGCGCCTTTCAGAACCAGCGTGAGTTCTTCGCCGCCATGGCCATGTTCAAGCATGCTCATGCCAGGGGCGATGGAGATGAGCTTCAGAGAGCCTTTGGCAGCCCTCGACAGAGGCAGTTCAAAGACGGCAACGCCGGGGGCTTTTTTCCGCCAGCGCAGCTGCGCGAAGTCCTGGTTTCCGAGAAGGCGCTGCAGGGGCGGTGGTATTTCGCTTTTCGCCGTTGCAGGCCGCTCAACCGTTTTGCCATCGAGACCGGCCAAGGTTGCATCCCGGCAGGTCTCGGACACGGCTGCGCCTTGCAGGTCGTCGAGGATTTCACCGCCCAAGGCCTCGGCCTGGCGGACCGCGCCATGGCATGCCGGACACATGCTGATGTGGCAAGCTGCCGCAACGCTCAGGGCCTCACCCAGGGTTCCGGCCGCATAGGCCAGGATGGTGGCATCATCCAAATGGTGATGAATGGTCAATTCACGGCCTCCAAAAGCGTGCGCAGGCGCCGGTAGGCGAGGCGCATGCGGGACTTCACGGTGCCGAGGGGAAGTTTCAGACGTTCTGCTATCATACTCTGTGGTACGT
>JBAVOA010000632.1:0-2527 GCA_049691635.1 Aestuariivirga sp.
GTTCGAGCATGAGCCCGCCGTCAACCCCCGCCTGTTGAAATCCAGCAAGGCGGTGCTCCTGCCCCACATGGGCTCGGCTACCCTGGAAGGCCGCATCGACATGGGTGAAAAGGTGATCATCAACATCAAGACCTGGGTGGACGGCCATAACCCGCCGGACCGGGTCTTGCCTTCGATGCTCTGAGTAGCTATCAACTGGTCATGTTGCAGTGCAGCATAAATAGGACTATACTTTTGCCCACATTGTGATCAATTGCCCAAAAAGGGGGACGCGTGACATCTACAAAACCGGACATATCCACGGCTTCCAACCTTACCTTGCCCAAGCTGCCAAAAGCGACAGTGGAGGAACTGGAAAATGCAATTGTCCAGAAGCTGGCATTTTCGGTCGGCAAAGACCCCGCATCGGCGCGCGGCCATGACTGGCTGAAAGCTGCCATCCTGGCAGTACGCGACCGGGTGATCGAACAGTGGATGACCTCCATCCGCGAAACCTATCAGAACCAAGGCAAGCGGGTTTATTACCTTTCGATGGAGTTCCTGATTGGGCGGCTGCTGCGTGACGCGGCATCCAATCTTGGATTGTTTGAGAACCTGCAGGCTGCTCTGAAGAATCTTGGCGTCGAGGCTGATCTGGTTGAGGCTTTGGAGCCCGACGCGGCACTTGGAAATGGCGGCCTGGGCCGTCTCGCGGCCTGTTTCATGGAAAGCATGGCGAGCCTTGGCATTCCGGCTTTCGGCTATGGCATCCGCTATCGTCACGGTTTGTTCCGCCAAAAAATCATCGATGGCGTGCAGATTGAATTGCCGGAGGACTGGCTGGTTCACGGCAACCCCTGGGAATTTGAACGGCGCGAGCGCGAGTTTGAAATCGGTTTCGGCGGAACTGTGGAAGCTTCGGCCCAGCTCAACGGGATTTCACATTACAAGTGGAAACCGTCAGAAAAAATTCTGGCCATTGCTTTCGATACACCGATTTGCGGATGGAAAGGAAAGCGGGTCAATACCTTGCGCCTGTGGAATGCGCGCGCGGTTGATCCCATCAAGCTCGATCAGTTCAACCGGGGTGACCACATCGGCGCCCAGGCGGATACGACACAGGCCGAAAGCATTACGCGGGTTCTCTATCCATCGGACTCCACACCGGCGGGCCAGGAGTTGCGCCTGCGCCAGGAATATTTCTTCACCTCCGCGTCACTGCAGGATTTGATGCGGCGGCACTGCAACCAATATGGCAGCGTGCTCAATCTCGCCGACAAAGCCGCCATTCAATTGAATGACACCCACCCAGCAATCGCCATCGCCGAGCTTATGCGGTTGCTGGTGGACGAGCATCATGTGGCTTGGGAAAAAGCCTGGGAAATCACCCGCGCCACAACGGCCTATACAAATCACACGCTGCTTCCGGAAGCGCTTGAAAGCTGGCCGGTGCATTTGATTGAACGGCTGCTGCCGCGCCACATGCAGATCATTTACGCGATCAATGCCGGCATTATTGCCGATGCACACAAGAAAGACGTGGTGGATTTCGGTTTCCTCGGGGCCATTTCACTGATTGACGAAAACAACGGCAGACGCTTGCGGATGGGCCAGCTTGCCTTTGCAGGCGCACACAGCATCAATGGCGTGTCAGCGCTTCATTCCGGACTGATGAAGGAAACCGTCTTCAAGGATTTGAATACGCTTTATCCCGGCCGCATCAACAACAAGACGAACGGCATTACGCCACGGCGCTGGCTGCAACAGGTTAATCCGGGGCTCACCCAGTTGGTACGCGATGCCATTGGACCCAAGTTCCTCGACAACGCCGAGGAACTCATTGCACTGGACCGCTTTGCCAGCGATGCGGCGTTCCTGGAAAAATATGCCGGCGTCAAACGGGCAAACAAGCAGAAGCTCTCGCAACTCATCTTGCAGCGCACCGGCATTGCGACCGATCCTTCCGCCCTCTTTGATGTCCAGATCAAGCGTATTCATGAATACAAACGGCAGCTGCTTGCCATTCTTGAAACCATCGCGCTCTACAATTCAATTCGTGCCAATCCAGGGCGGACAACGGTCCCCCGCGTTAAAATCTTCGCGGGCAAGGCTGCGGCAAGCTACTGGGAAGCCAAGACAATCATCCGGCTCATCAATGATGTGGGCACCGTGATCAATGCCGATCCTTCCGTGCGCGGATTGTTGAAGGTGGTTTTTATTCCGAATTACAATGTTACCCTGGCCGAGACGATCGTACCGGCTGCCGATATCTCCGAACAAATCTCAACGGCTGGGATGGAAGCATCCGGCACAGGCAACATGAAACTGGCGATCAATGGCGCACTCACGGTCGGCACCCTGGATGGGGCGAATGTTGAGATTTCCGAACATGCCGGCATCGACAATGTTTTCATCTTCGGACTGACTGCAGCACAGGTTGCGGAGACACGAAAAGCCGGACACGTGCCGCGCGACATCGTTGATCATTCACCCCACTTGAAGCAGGTCATTGAATCTATCCGGACGGGCGTGTTCTCACCGTTGGAAC